>JBFWSD010000256.1:0-7744 GCA_050248575.1 Gemmataceae bacterium | reverse complement strand
TTCTTTGTGTCCCCCGATCCCGCGCGGAGGTAGAGGCGCGGTGTCGCCGCCGCCAGTTTTTGGGTTTGCATTCCCGGGCTAGCCACTATCATGTCACCGACTCCGGGATGACGCGAGCAGCTGCAATCGGGAGGTACCGCATGGATGAAGCAAGGGAATGTGGGCCGTGCAATCACTGCTGTTCGCTCCTCGGCGTCGAAGAGCTGAAGAAGCCGGATTTTGCCCGCTGTGCGCACGTCTGCACGGCGGGCTGCGGCATCTACGAAACCCGTCCCGAAGTCTGCCGCGACTATCGCTGCCTGTGGCTGGCGGGCTACTTGCCCCTCGAGGACTGCCGGCCCAGCGAGCTCGGCATCATGTTCGATTGCGACGGCAACGATGACGACGGCTGGGACCTCGATGTCTACGAGATCTGGCCCGGCGCGCTGGAACAGCGTGCCCGCATCGATGAGCTGATCGCCTATATCTCGGAACGCATGAAGGTCCTGCGCGTCAACTACTATCCCTATCGGCAGCCGCTGCTGATGACGGCCAACGGCGCGTGAAACTCGCCAGGTGATCTGATGACACTGGCCCTTTATCTTGCGTTGCCGGTGCTGGCTCTCCTGGGGGGCGGCTGGCTGGCCCTGACGCGACCCCCCGGGCCGATCCTGCGCAGCAGTCTGCAGCATTTCGCGGCCGGCGTGGTCTTTGCGGTCGTCGCTATCGAGCTGCTGCCCGACATGGTCGAGGAGCACGAGCCGTGGGGAGTGATCCTCGGCTTCTCGATCGGCGTGGCCCTCATGCTGCTCTTGCGTTCCTTGACGCGTGAGGAGGAAGCGGCCGACGCGCCGGGCAGCTCGATGGGACTCGTCGTCGGCGTCGGCATCGACATCGCCATCGACGGCCTTCTCCTGGGGATCGGCTTCGCCGCCGGGGCCAAGGTCGGCAAGCTGCTGGCTGTCGGGCTGACCCTCGAACTACTCTCACTCGGCCTGGCCACCGCCATCGAGCTGGTCCGCAACGGCATGACCCGCACCAAGACGGTGGTCAACCTGGTGCTGATGGCGATGCTGTTCGTCGCGACGGCCCTCGCGGGCGACCTGCTCCTGCACAACCTGAAAGGTTTCTGGCTGACGGTGATCCTGAGCTTCGGGGCTGCTGCCCTGCTGTACCTGGTCACCGAGGAGTTGCTGGCTGAGGCCCACGAGGATCCCGACACGCCGCTGGCCAGCGCCCAGTTCTTCGTCGGCTTCCTGGCCCTCTTGATGCTGTCGATGTTCGGTGGCTGACACGTGATCTCGAGTGTGTTACGATCCGCACATGGGCCTCGAACATCACATGGCCGTGGGCGCCGCCGATTCCGTGCTCAGCATCGACGCGCTGTTTCAACAGAAGGCCGAGCGCTTGCCAGGATACGCTGAGCTGATCGCCCATCCCAGGACGGTGCTGGCGCAAGCGCCGTTGCGAATTGGCCCGAACCGGCGCATCGGGACCGTCGCTGCAATGGGCACCCTGTTGACTATTAGCACATGGCTCATGGCCAGCGCGATCGAGTCCGACAATCGGCACATTCCGCGACGGCGGCCACCTGCGGCCGTCATCATCCCGGTGCTGGCCGTGCTCGCGGCGGGGAGCTACTGGCTCACGGGCCGATTTTATCGGGGCGGTACTTGTGTCCTCACGGAAGAGGGTGTTGAGTTCTCGTTTCATGGCAAGAACGTCTTCTGCCCCTGGGATGCCTTTGCCCAGGACCGCGAACCAAGAATACTCAATCGTGATCGAGCTTTTTTGCCCTTGCGCGACGAGAGCCTGGTCGTTCAGCGTCGTCGACGGCCGCTTTCCGAAAATGGTTCGACCGCGCCTCAACGCTACCAGGAAGTGGCCCGCGGCCGCTCGATCCAAACCGGGCAGCTCTGGTTTTCTACAAAGCACCCGTCCGGGTTCGTCTTGAAGGATCTCTATCGAGTCAAGTTGCCCGAGTTGGCTGAGTTGTTGTGGCGATTGGCCCTGACCGTGGGGCCAAGGCCGGCCTAGCCAACCCGATGACGATTCGCTCGCACCGCCTCTAGCCTCTCCCACCTCTGCCTGCCTTCTGCTATATTCAACACCGCATCCCACCGATTTCCTACGCTCGGCCACGAGGTGTCATGCACTCGCTGTTATCGGAATACGTGCTGAAAGGGATCTACCTGGGGCTGATCCTCTACGTGGCTGCCCAGGAGCCCAGCTGGGCCAAGACGGGGGAATTCTTCCTGTTCGTTGGCGCCGGCCTGGTGCTGTTTCTGGGGATTGCGGCCCTTCGCAAGCTGCGCGAGGGCTACCGCGTCACCGGGCGGGCCGCCGCCTTCGTCCTCTTCCTGCTCCTCGAAAGCCCGGGGCTGGTCTACGCCGGAGTCTTGCTCGGCACATTACTCGGCGCCTTGCAGATTTCCGGGCGGCTCTTGGGCGAGCCGCCCGCCGATCCGCCCTCGTCCACCATGCTGCTGATCGCCGCGGTCGGCGGGGCCGTGCTCGGCGTGATCTTCTCGATCGTGCGCACCTTGAAGGACAAGAAGCAGCGGCTCTATGCCAGCGCCGGGCTGGCGGCCGCCATCCTGGCCGCGGTGCTCTACTGGGTCGATCGCCGGCCCGAGATCATCGACAATGCGGCCCTCCGCGCCCAGTTCGGCACCTTCATCTTGCTGAGCATCCCGGTCTTCTACTTGCTGACCTTCGCGGGCTCGGCCGAGGAATCGGAAGTGGAAATCGGGGCGATGTGTGCCGCCCTCGGGCTGGGCCTGTGGATGCTGACCCTGGAACAGGTTCAGTTCCGCACGGTCAGCCTGCTCTTGCCCCTGGTGCTCTATTACTTTTATGCGACGCGTGTCTTGCCCGGGCTGCGTGTCTTCAAGCACGTGGTGCGCGGCATCGGTTACGCCAACGTGGGGCGGACGCGGGCAGCCCTCCTCGCGTTTCGCCGCGCCCTCAATCTCGACCCGAACAACACGCTGGCCCGCGAGAACTTCTGGAATCTGCACCGCAAGCTCGACCTGCACCAACTGGCCGAGGACAAGGAAACCCTCGCGCTGGTCGACTTCAACTTCTGCGTGGAGCGTGTCCGCACGCTGTTGCTGGAGGCCAAGCCGAGCGAGGATCGACTCAAGGAGTCGCACCACTTGCTCGACCTGGTGATGACGCATCGGCCCGCCTTGCAGCCCGCCGTCCGGTACTGGCGGGCCGTGGCCCACGTGCATCAGAAGAACTACGACGAGGCAGCCAAGGAACTCAACGCCCTGCTCGATTCCGATGCCAACAAGCCGGGCGATCCTTATCGCCAGGCCGTCTTGATGGCGGGCTGGCAACTGGCCCTCATCCTGCATCCCGAGATGAATCGCCGCGCCGGCGCGCCGCAGCTCGCCAAGCCGGGCCGCCGCATGGAAGCCATCGGCTCCGTCGAACAGACCCTCGCCGAGAATCCCGAAGATCCCGACGCCTGGAACCTCAAGCGCATGCTCTATGCCGAGCTGCACGAGAAAGACTATCTCGACTGGCTGGCCCGCAGCAACGAAGAACGAAGCAAGGCCGCACCGGACGACGCGGACAAACCGAAAGAGGAAGAAAACGGCGAAGCGAAGCCGAAGGTAGCCCGGACGCGGCACAGCGTTCCCGCGGAGTCATTCGATCACGCCTACGTGGAGCAGCTCGGGCTGGCTCTCGTCGGCGATCGTGCCCGCTGGGAGCGAGGGGCCGAGTACCTGAGACTGGCCGCGCGCGGCCTGCCGGCCCGCGCCCCTACCATCTATCAGCACATTGCCGCAGCCCATGAGCAGGCCAGCCAGGCTGAAGAAGCGCGGGCTGCCCTCGAGCAGGGCCGCCAGATTGCCCGCGCGCTCGGCCCCAAGAACCTCGATGAAGAGAACCGCAAGATCTATTTCGAGATCGTCAAGAAGCTCGGCGACCAGGCCCGCGAGCGCAACGACTTCGATGCCGCCATCGAGAACTACCAGCTCTACACCGAGAACGAACGCGCCGGGCTGGAAACGCTCCGCATCCTTGCCGATCTCTACGAGAAGAAGGGCCGGGCACTGCCCGCGCTGCGCACCGTCGAGCAGGCGCTCATCTACAATAGCAAGGACGCCGACTTGCTGGCCCGCAAGGACAAGTATTACTGGTCGGTCACGCCCGACGAATTGAAGACCAATCTCGATTCCATCCGTCATGCCTTCGACGTGGCCTACTGTGTGAAGAAGGCCCGCTCGGTGCTGGAACACAAGGACGTGGACCTGGAAGGGCTCGACTGGGCCCAGCATCTGGTGGAGCTGGTGCGCGTGGTCGAGCCGCAGAACATGACGGCCCGGATCATGCTGGCCCGGCTGTTCCGCCGCCGCGGCGAGCTCGAGAAAGCACAGGAGATCCTGGAGGACGCGCGTACCAACAAGCCCGAGAAGTTCCAGTCGGGCGACGACGAGGAAGCCTGGTACCTGGGCTGCCGCATTCTGGGAGAGATGTATCTTTACGATCTGAACCGGCCCGATCTGGCGGTGCCCTGTTTCCAGGACTTCAAGAAGAGTGCCCGCTCGGGCGCGGATACCAACTACAAGCTCGGCCTGTGCTTCGAGCAGCTCGGCGACAAGGCGCGGGCCATCAAGAACTTCGAGCTCGTGACCGCCTACGAAGGCCATCCGCTCGCCGGCGACGCCCAGGAGGCCATCTATCGCCTGCGCGGGCAGTGATCCGAGGAGTGTCATGGAATCAGCCGCCCCGCCCGAACTCGACAAACCCACTCCCATACTGACGGCGCTTGCCTGGCTGGCAGCGGGCTGCTTGCTCTTCTTGATCTGGAAAGGGGGCTGGGCCCTCACTGCCTTCATCCTTGCCGTCGGGCTGGTCATCGTCACCTACGTCTTGGCCCAGTTCCTCGCCGCCAAGATCTTCAACGTTGAAGTTCGAGTGCTGGGCATCGGCTTTCCGCCGCGCGTCCCTTTTGCTCGCTTCCGGCTGGGCGAAACCACCTATCAACTCGGGCTGATTCCTGGCGCTTCATTGCAGCTTGCCGGCGAACGAACGAGAGACGAACTCGACACGCCACGGTCGTTTCGGAGCCAGTCCTTGCCAAGGCGGCTACTGATCGTGCTGGCCGGGCCAGCAGCCTGCGTGGTGCTTGCGCTGATCGGCTTTGCCCTGCCCTACTCGATGGAAGAAGGGCAGGAGTATCGGCCCGGCGTGCTCGACGAGATCGAGCCCGGCTCGCCGGCCTGGGTACACGGACTCCGCAGCGGCTCCTTGCTCCTCCGCGTCGAGAATCGAACGCCTGCCGCGGGGCAGCCCTGTTTGAGCTTCGACCGCGATCTGATTCCCGAGGTGATGACCGCGCACGCAGGGCAACAGCTCACCTTCGTCACCGCAGTGCCGGGCGAAGAGGAGAAGACCTACCGTATCGAACCACGCTTCACGGTGAATGACCACAAGCCGGTCATCGGTGTTGCGCCGATCATCGGCCTCGCGCTGATTCCGGCGGAGGCGGCCCGTGTTCGCTCGAGCCCTGTTTTCGGGGGCTCGGCAGCTGCGCGGGCCACGCCTCCCTTCGATTTTGGCGATGCCATCGTCGCCTGCACCGATCCCGACGGTCTGGCAGTGACCGAGTTGCCCGCCGCTGCCTTTGATCCGACGGGCAACAGTCGCGATCCGTTCGTGTTCGCCCGCCGCCTGCACAGGCTCGCGGGCAAGGACATCGTTCTCCGTGTGCGCCGCGCCGGCGAGACGCTCGACATCAAGGTCCCGGATGAACATGGATCAGGTGGCCGCGGTGCGACACGATGGGCCAGCGGCCCGCGCGGGCATCGTGCCCGGCGACATCATCCACAGCGTTTCTGTGATCGACCACCGGGGCCAGCCCATCACCTGGGCAGCGCAGCCAGCCGGCGCCGGACTTTTGCTCGACCCGGAACGCCTGCCTCACGAGCTCGAGACGTGGGCCGCGCGAACCGAGAGACGCCGGCCGGTCCTCGTTCGGGTGTTGCGTGAAGACGACAACGGAGCGCGCATGCAAGAGTCGCTCGAGGTGGACTGGGATGAGAGCTGGCGCTTCAATCGCGAGTTCCCGTTTTCCAAGGCGTCGCCCCTGTCGATTCCCTGCCTTGGGCTGGCCTACCGTGTTGGCACCACGGTGGTCAAGGTCGCCGAGGATTCGCCCGCCGAACGCGCCGGGCTGGAAACCGGCGACATGGTCCGCGCCATTTCCTTCTATAGCGCCGGCCGCGAACCTGGCGACGAACCCGTGGCGGAGCGCGCTCTCGACCTCGAGCACGGCGAGTGGGGCTTTACCTGCTCCATGTTGCAACGGCGTGCCGACGTCAAACAGCTCGACTTCCACATCGAACGCGACGGGCAGCCCCTAACCTTCAAGGCCGTCCGGGCCGAAGAAGACACGAGCTGGCCCGTCGCCGAGCGCGGCCTGATTCTCAGCGCCCAGGTGCAACGTTCCGGCGCGAGCCTGTCGGGCGCCCTCCGCTTCAGCAGATCAGCTGTGCGTGAGGTGCTGGTTGAACTCTGGGACAGGGTGACGGGTTTCACGCGTGGCCGGCTTGGCGTTCGCCAGTTTGCCGGCGCGGGTGTCATTGTCTCGAATCGCCAACGGACACGCTTTGTCGAGCGGTTCGGAAGCTATGTTGGAGTGACGGCGTTGAAAGTGGCCCTGGCGGCGTTGCTGGCATTTCCGTTGTTCCTAATTGCAGGAGGGCTGCGGCGGCAGCCCGCTGCGCGGCGTCTCCATACCGGGCTGCTCGTGGGCTTCATGGTGTTACTCGAGATCATGCTCGTGAGCTAGTTGCCTGCGCAAGCAGTCTGCCTCGGTGCTCGTCGGATTCTGGTTTCCGCCAACACGTCTATGGTATCATTGCGTTGCCGCGCCAACGTTCCTGTCGTGCGTCAGTTTGTTGATTGGGATGGCCTCTGGAAATGCTGAAATGATTGCCCGTCCTGGCGCCTTCCTAGACAACTCGGCTGCGGCAGACTGTTTACTGATTCGTAATACTGGTGACGCCATGCTCCCAATTCGTATGCCCATTCTCCTGATCGGGTTAATGCTAGTGTCAGCCCCTGGCGGAGCCGCCGAGCCAGTGCAGGCGCCGGCACGATTCGATCGCCACGGCGATCCCTTGCCCCAGGGTGCGTTGCTCCGGCTGGGCACGGTGCGTTTCCGGCAGGGGACGCCGATCTACTCGCTTGTCTTCAGCCCAGACGGCAAGAAGCTGGCCACTTTCGGTTATGCCGATCCGCAGATTCACGTATGGGACTACCAGAATGGCCGCGAGCTTTTCCGCCTCGACGGCGAAAGCGGGCCGGTCGCCTTCAGCCCGGATGGCACCAAGCTGGCCCAGGCGAGCGACGTGCAGCTGCAATTCTGGAGCGCGGCCGATGGCAAGCGACTCGAAGCACCGCCCTTGCAGTTTCCGCCCATCGATTTCGCCTACGCGCCGGACGGCAAGAAGATTGCCTTCGGCTGCCTCGACGACGTCGTGCGCATCACCGACGCCAACACGGGCAAGGAACTGTTGCAGGTGACCGTGCGCGACGGCAACCCCGTCGCCATTCTGCAGCGCTGGCTCGACGGCCGGGGCCTGATCAGCGATTCGGTCCCGACGTTGGCCTACGCGCCCGACGGCAAGTCGATGGCCGCAGCCAACGACGGAGTCGTTGTGCTCTTCGACACTGAAAAGGGGAAAATCCTGCGCCGTTTTCGGCTGCCGCTCAGCCTGTTCAGCAAGCTTACTTTTTCGCCCGA
>JBFWSD010000255.1:0-7759 GCA_050248575.1 Gemmataceae bacterium | reverse complement strand
ATGCCCGTGCTGTCAACGATGACGATGACGACGTATTGTCCAGCGACCTCGTCGTTGACGACCCCGTCGCGGGGCAAGCTGCTGAAGGGAAAGAGCTTGACGCTGTGGCCGTGACCGACCGAGAGGCCGAATTGCTCACGGTGGCGATGGAGGTTGAAGGCGCCCATCATTCCCTGCGCCCGTTGCCCGAGCAGCACCAGAGTTTTCGGATGCTCGGAGCGCCAACGCACCCAGGTCGTTACCGTGCTGGGTAGAAATGCAAGGTGCTTGCCCCTCAAGGGGCCGCGCACCGCTTCGCCGGTGGTGTGAACCCAGAGCGAGCCGGTTTCTCGGTCGTACATCACGAACGAGTTCTTGTAGAGAATGCCTTCGTGCCCGAAGGTGAGCGTTCGCCCGTCCAAGCGTCGGCCATACACGATAGCCGTCTGGCACAACGGTCACCAGGAAACGGCGATGGGCTCGCCGCCGCAAACATCATTGCCGAGCTCGTGGACTCCCATGACCGCCACGGGGTAGGCCTTAGACTGGCCGTTGACCTCGATGCCGATAACCCAGTCGTCGTCCCGCAGTCCGTTGACTCGGTCTGCCGGCACCATGCGGGGCTGATGAAAGACAGGGAACGCATCGCGTGGCGCCGCCCGGCGGGAGAGGCGTTCGAAGTCCGGTTCCTGTGCCCGCACCGGTGGTGCCACGGCCGCCACGGTTGCCAGCCCAAGCGCCATGACCCAAGCGTTGCGTGCTCCAAGGGAAATCATGTTTTCCTCCATGAAGAAGGGCAGATCGGAGATTGGCGGGCGGAGCTGGACAGGACTGGGCCTCCTGCCGACTTGAACGGGGGAACATACCTGCCGGCGTGCCGGCGCACAAGGCCGATATTTCGGGACGTCGTGTCCGCCACGTCGATCGCCACCGAGGGAGCATTGCTTGTAAGAACCCTATCGATTCCGCGACTAAACATCGTGGCAACGGGAAGGGTCGAGACGTCGCACCCGGAGGCGGAAATGGCAACCGTTCATCTGTCGAATCGTTCAGCGCTGCAACCGCCTGCTCGAGAACTGCCGCCGGCGCAGCCGGCAAAACGTCCAGCACCCGGTGCCGGCATGTTGCACGCGTTGCTTCAACTGGGCTTGTGGCTGCTGGGCGTGCTGTCGTTGCTCTTGGGGGGCGCTCTCGTACTGACCTTGTGGCTGATGCCGCTCGGGCTGCCCCTGGCCTTGTTTGGCCTGGCGCTGCTGGCGTCGCGAAACAGCACTTGAACGCCCGCCTGTGCTCCGCTCCGTGTGAGCGGAAGTCACTGCTCGACAGGCGCTGAATCTTCACCCGAGCGTTTCAAAGGAGGCAGCCGTGGCAATCATGATTGACCTCCAATCCGTGGACAAGTTGTACGACTCGGGAGCCATCCAGGTGGCCGCGCTGCGAGGGGTCTCATTGGAAGTGTGCCGAGGTGAATTCGTGGCCATCATGGGCGCCAGCGGGTCGGGGAAATCGACGCTGATGAACATCATCGGCTGTCTCGACCGCTGCACGCGGGGGCAATACCGACTCGATGGCCAGGACGTTGGCCGGCTCAACCGCGTCGAGCTGGCCCACCTGCGCAACCAGAAGCTCGGCTACGTCTTCCAGGGGTTCAACTTGCTGCGGCGACAGACCGCGCTGGAAAACGTCGAGCTGCCTCTCCTGTACGCGGGAGTACCGGGTTGGGAACGCCGCCTCCGCGCTCTCGAGACGCTGCAAATTGTTGGGCTGGGGGAACGGGCGGCGCACGTGCCCAACCAGCTGTCGGCGGGGCAGCAACAGCGCGTCGCCATCGCCCGTGCCTTGATCAATCAGCCTCAGGTGCTGCTTGCCGACGAGCCGACCGGAAACCTCGACTCGAAAACTGGGGCGGAAATCCTCGGCGAGTTCGAGCGACTCCACCAGGAGCGAGGCCAGACGATCATCCTGGTGACACACGACCCGGCCATCGCGGCGCACGCGCAACGCCAGGTGACCGTCAAGGATGGTCTCATCGTCGGCGACGTTGGCGGCACGCGCGAACCAGTCGAAGCGATGCTGTTCCCCGGGCCGGCCTTCGCGGGCCACACGGGCAACCATGACTGTCTCGCCAGGGGAGGTTTGGACCGGTGAGAGCCCTGACGGCTTGGGTCTTTGACGGCGGTGGCACCCTTGGCGCCGTTCAAGTCGGCATGCTCAAGCGCGCTGATGGCGCACGGCGAAATTCCCGATCTCGTGGTCGGCTCGTCGGTGGGGGCATTGAATGCCGCCTACCTCGCCGGCGAGCCGACCTTACAGGGGGTCGAACGCCTGGAGTCAGTCTGGCGCGGGCTGCGGCGCCGCGACATTTTTCAGCTGGCGTGGCTCGGCAGCGTGCTTGGTCTGTTCGGCTGGCGCGACCACCTGATCGAATCCGGCGGCCTCCGTCGCTTGATCGAGCGCCACCTTCGTTACCGGCGGCTTGAGGATGCCTTCCTGCCTTGCCACGTGGTGGCCACCGATGTCGTGGACGGCAGCGAGGTCTGTCTTTCTTCCGGGCCAGCGGTGGCGGCCCTGCTGGCCTCCACCGCCATTCCTGGCGTGTTCCCAGTCGTGCAGATCGGCCAGCGCCATCTGGTCGATGGCGGGGTGGCCAGCAACACGCCCATCGCGACGGCCGTCTCTCTCGGCGCCAGGCGGCTGATCGTGCTGGCGACGGGGTTTTCGTGCGCCATCGAGCGGCCGCCCCACGGCGCCGTGGCACTGGCCATCCACGCCTTGAATTTGCTCGTGGCCCGCCAGCTGGTGCTCGACGCCCGGCGTTTTGCGGACATCGCGGACCTGATCGTCGTGCCGCCGCTGTGTCCACCGGTCTCCTCTTACGACTTCTCGCGCATCGGTGAGATGATCGACCGCGCCACCGCGCAGACCGAATGCTGGCTTTCGGCGGGCGGTCTCGAAGTAGACGACGATCCCGCCCTATTCGAGGAGAGCCGGCCTACCGCACTTCAGCCGCGCTCGTGATTTTCGCGCCAGTAACCAGCTGCGTAGGAATCGGTATTGTAGCCGAGCCAGTCCAGCCACCAGAGCCACGCGTCGAAGGTGAGCACGCGAAGAATGCCGCCGGAAACGAAGCGGCGCGGCGAGGTCTTCATGCACTTGTTGACGAGGACGAGCCGGCCGAAGCGCGCCAGCCGGCCGGAGAAAACGGCGGCCTCCATGAGTCGCCGTTTTGGAAAAGCGCCCGCACGGCGAAAGACGTCGACACGGACGAAGAGACCCTGGTCCCCGTAGTAGCGCGGCCACAGGCGATAGCGAATGCGATTGACCACCTCGACGATGCGCAAGCGCCACTGTGGGCCATCGAGGGCAAATTGGAAAGCGCCTCCGATCGCCCCTGGCTTGGCCATCGCACATTCGATGGCGGCGTCGTAGCCGGCTGGAAGCAACGAATCGGCATCGAGAAAAAGCAAGACGTTGCCGCCGGCGCAGGCCGCGCCCCGATTGAGCGCAGCCGCCTTCGAATCGGCATGCGGGACACTCTGCACTACGTGCACGCAAAGCCGCTGCGCCACCGCCACCGTCTCGTCACGCGAGCCACAATCGCTGACGATAATCTCCGGGGCGCCTCGCCAGGCGTGCTTGCGCGCGCAGCCTACCGCCTGTTCCAGGTGCTCGGCCTCGTTCAACGTGGGAATGACGATGCTAAGCTGCATGGCCCCCTACCTCGGACTCGACAACAGGCGCTCGTTGTTGCTACGCTTGCCGTTCGCCGGTCGTTTCATACTTCTTAGAGACCGTGACACTCGATGCGGAGGTGTACCGAAATGTCCTTCTTGCCTTCGTTGCCCGAGAATCCACTCTTGCTGGACGTCTTTCGCACTTTTCCGGCCTCGGTCAAGCCGTTGATCGACTATCACCAGATCTTGTTGCGTGGGCCATCACCGCTCAGCATTGGCGAGCGGGAACTGATCGCCGCCTATGTTTCCGGGCTCAATGCCTGCTCCTTTTGCCATGGGGTCCATTCCGCCACAGCGGGGGCGTTCGGCATCGCAGAGCCGATGCTGGCTGCTGTCTTGAAAGATGTGGACACGGCCCCCATTGACGACCGCTTGAAACCGATCCTGCGGTACGTGAAGAAACTGACACGGCTGCCGGCGCACCTCGAACAGGCGGATGCCGACGCAGTGTACGCCGCAGGCTGGAGTGAGCCGGCGTTGCACGACGCCGTTGCCGTCTGCGCCCTGTTCAACCTCATGAACCGCCTGGTGGAGGGATTTGGCGTTCGAGCCGAGCCCGACTACTTTGCGCAGTCGGCCCAGCGATTGGCCGGCGCAGACGGCTACCAGGCGATTTTTCCCCTGCTCGACCTTGACAAGTGACTCGCGACTCGCGGTTGCAATCCATTTCGTGTCCGATTCTTGCCGCTGTGCCGACGATCCGACCCGCGCGAGAGCAAGATCGTGTCGGCGACCTCTGATTTCCTCAACTCCCTGGAAATCAACCTCCGATAGTTAGCGCGTTCACACTCTGGGCCGCATCATGAGTCGCACGATTCGAGACCGTCCGCTGCCGTACGTGCTCGGGGCTTGCGCCTTGGTCAGCATGCTCCATGCGGGCTGCGCAACCCGCCGGCCGGCCGGCGACATCAGGCCGCAACGCACCCATCAGTTGTTCATCACTGGCGCCACTGGACCGGGCATCGATTTCTTCGATCCGTTTCCGCTCCGCGAGGGTATGAGTGACCCGCGAACCGGTTGGCCTGCTGTCTTGGACGATCACTTTGCCTGCCGGCCCGAACGGCTCGCCCGCTTGTGGGTAGTGCGAACGCGCGACTGCCCGCAGGTCATGGGTGTCGATCCGTGGTGCTGTCTCGAAGTGCTCCAATTCGACGATTGCGGACGGCTCGTGGCGCGCGACCCGGAGGAATTGATGCGGCAGTCGGTCGGCCGCCCCTTATTGATCCAGGTGCAAGGCAATTTGACCACTCCGGAGATCGCTGCCGCCGGGCTGCTGTGGACGGATAGCTGGCTGAAGCGCCATGAGGCCTTGCCGCTCGACGCCGTGCTGATTGCCTTCGATTGGCCGAGCCAGCGCGTCTTTCACTCGGAGTTGCGCGACGTCAACGAGAAATGCCGTCGCGCGTTCATCGCTGCCTACGACCTGGCGCGCTTCGTGCAGGCGTTTCCGCCGCATAGCCGCATCTGCTTGCTCGGCCAGAGCTACGGAGGCCGGGTCGTTCCCGCCGCGCTGCACCTGCTCGGCGGCGGCGCCTTGAGTAGCCGACTCCTCGAACGCCGCGTCAGCCTGCCGCATCTTTGCTCCGACTTGCACCTTCGCGCCGTGGTCATCGCGGCCGGCAGCGATCACCATTGGCTCGATCCGGGCGAGAAACTCGGATGTGCCTTGCCGGCCTGCGAGGCCTTTCTCAATCTCTACAATCGTCGCGACAAGATCTTGGTCTGGTATCCCTTGCTGTTCAGCGGGGGCCGGCGCCGCGCCCTGGGACAGGCCGGCTTGCTCCCCCGAGACCGCGCTCGGCTTGGCGCCCTTGCCGAACGTTACTGTGAAAGGGACATCTACGAGTTGATTGGCCGCGAGCACACCCTGCTCTGCGCCGTGGCCCACCCGGAAATCGCGCGCTGGATGGCCCCCTTTTTCTGGCAAGACGTCTGTGCTCATCGCACCTCAGGATAGTGAATCGCCAGCCGGTCGGGGTCCGCTCCGCAAGCAGCGAGCGCGGTGAGTGTCCAGTTGCGAAGAGTCTGCCTCACCAGTCCGACCCTTTGCCAGCGTCTTGGTGAAACCAGGATGCGATGGCGGGCGACGACAATTCGTCCACGACGCCGAAGCTTGCAACTCAGGAGGACGTCTTCAAGAAAGGTCACGCGCGGAAAGCCACCTACATCTCGAAATAGATCGCGCGGCACAAAGAGTCCTTGATCGCCATAAACCAGGCCAGTAAGCCGAGTGCGTGCGGAAGCGCACACATCAATCGACCTGTAGAACCAACCGCACGCCCGCACGAACATGGAAAAGCAACCGGCCACAGCCTGCCTTCGCTGTAGAAGCCGCTCGGCCTCTTGCAATGCTCCTGGTTCGAGAAGACAGTCAGCGTGGAGAAAGACCAGAACATCCCCGTGCGCCTTCACGGCGCCGAGATTCATCTGCAAAGATCGACCTGCACCACTTTGAAGTAGAACGTCAGCGGCGGCCGCTTCCACGACGGTTCCATCTGTGCTGCCGCCGTCAACGACGATGATCTCGTCGGGCTGGTGTTCCCGCAGTCGACTAAGTGTCTCGCGGATGACATCCATTTCATTAAGAGTTGGGATGATCACGGAAATGGACACGAAGACCTCCGTGGTTCAGCTCTCAGTGCGTTTTACGGACGAGAATACAGGAAGCGTAGCCATCCGCCTGTGAGTTAGATCACACAGCGATCATGATCGTGTTAGGTGCCTTACGGACTACACAGCGCAACGAGCGTATTCTTAGGGACGCTGGTTTGGAGAAAGAAACGTTCAGAAAGCTTCGAGTCGGGAGCGACGGTGCGAGCAGGTCTGGCTTGGAGGAGGGATCCGTGGCAGAGAACATCACAGCCAACACGCTAGCAGTCCTCGATCCGAGCGCCTGGGTGGAGCGGTACGGCGACTACTTGTATCGCTACGCGATCGCGAGGCTTCGCAATCGCGAACTTGCCGAGGAGATGGTGCAAGAAACATTCCTCGCCGCGCTGGCCGGCCGCGATACGTTCACGGCCAACTCCTCGGAGCGGACCTGGCTGGTGTCCATTCTCAAGCACAAGATCGTCGATTATTTTCGCCGGAAAGGCCGAGCCGCCGTCGCGAATGAGTCGGAACTGGGCGATCAGGTGTTCGACCAGCTCTTCGATGACAAGGGCAACTGGCGGCGGCCTCCGCGCGCCGGCAAGGAGCCGGAGAGCCGCCTCGAAAGGGAAGAGTTCTGGGCGGCGTTCCGGCGCTGCCTGTCGGGCCTGGCAGCCTCGCTCGCGGACGCCTTCGTGCTACGCGAGTTCGAGGAGTTGAGCACGGAGGAAGTCTGTAACATTTTGAATATCTCGGCGACTAACCTCGGCGTCCGCATCCACCGGGCTCGGATGGGGCTCTGGCACTGCCTGCGAGCCACCTGGTTCAAGTCGGACGACTGAGGGACCGCACCATGATGTCCTGCAAAGAAGCGTCGCGCCTCGTGTGCGAATCGCTCGATCGCGACCTGCCCTGGTACCAGTGTTGGCAGGTTCGCTTCCACGTCATTCTGTGTTCTTCGTGTACGCGTTTTCGCCGCCAGATGCTTCGTCTGCGCGGACTGGTGCGTCAGTGCGGCTGTGCCGACGGCGACATCGCCCTCGTGGGGCGCGAGGGCCTTTCCGAGGAGGCGCGCGGACGCATCAAGCGGGCGCTTGACGGTACCGCCCCTGAGAGCACCGATTCAGACCGCGGCAGCTCGGAGTGACAAAGACGCGACCACGATGCGCTGCTGCTGATCGCCACCCGTTCTCGTGCTGGACCTGGGACATAGAAGGCCCTCTGACTCGCCGACTCGTGATGAAACCTCTTTCATGGACTGTGTGCCCGTTGCGAAAGGAGTTCGAGCGATGACGGAGACTTGGGAAATCGACGACAGCGTGATCGAATTGACCATCCCCATACTACGAAGGCAGTTCCACGAACTGGATCGTGCCGCGGTCGAGCAGTCCGTATCCGTCGGGCAATTGCTGCGCAGCTCGGTCGATGCGCTGATACTCAACCGAGTCGATCCGGCG
>JBFWSD010000254.1:0-7761 GCA_050248575.1 Gemmataceae bacterium | reverse complement strand
AGGCGCGCTGCGGCTTCGACAGCGCTCCCAGGCAGGCGATCATTACCCAGAAGGTGATGCCGATGCCCATCACGTCTTCGTTGAGTGCCATGAACGAGGCCAGGCCGACGAGGGCGCCGGCCAGCCGGGCCGAACCCGAGCTGAAACTGTTGACCTCGTTCAGCGAAGCCAGCTTCTCATCGACCCGATCAAGGCAGTGCTTGGCCCGCGCCGCATCGTCGGGCCGCAAGCGCTTTTCCGTGAGCTGGCGATTGATGTCCACGGCCCGCAGCATGGGGCCCTTGCGATCCAGGGCCATGCGCAGCTCGACGAGGCTGGCGTAGCGCGACATCTGGAAGGATTCGGCCCGGGCACACAGTTCTTCGGTGCGAGCCTGCTCGGGCAACGCCGCCACGGCATCCGCCGACAAGGTGATCCACAAGATCCGCTCGGGCTCGAATACCAGCCGCTCGCGCTCGCAGTCGGCCACTGTGAAGACCTCGCACCAGCTCTCTGCAGGAGCGGGAGCGGGCGGGATCGAAGCGGGCTGCCCGGCGGGCGGCTCGGCCGCAGCCTCCGGGGCAAGCTGCCTGGCATGCTGGCGAATGAGCTGGATTCGCCGCGCCAGACTGGGATGGCTGATCATGCTCTCAACTTCGTGAGCCAGCCGACGCGGCGCGTGCGTGTAGACATGCAATTTGATCAGCCCGCGAATGAGGGCCTCGGGGTTGCCGCACAGTTCGACGGCACGTGTATCGCCTCCCACCTCCAGATGCTGATGGCGCTTCTGGCGCAGGACCATCCAGAACAAGATGAACGGGGGCCACCCGTACATGACGAACTGGCTCAGCCCGACATCAACAAGAGCACCCACCGGCGCCAGGAAACAGGCCAGGGCAATCAACAGCCATTCCCGCAGCTGAACCTGACGCAGCTTCGCGGCGTCGAACTGTTCCAGGTGGGCCACCTCATGGGCAAAGATGGCGGCCGCTTCCTCGGTATCGAGGATGTCCAGCAGGCGGCGCCCGAACAAGACACGCGACTGCCGCGTCGAGGGCAAGGCGAAGGCGTTGACGAAGCCACCTCGCGACGAGCCGCTCTCGAGGATGATGGGCCGCGCCGCCTGCGAACGTGCCATGATCGGCTCGAAGGCTTCGAGGAGCGTGGCATCGTCAAGCGGCCGAGCCCGCAACACGCGCAAGAGCAACCACTGATAGCAGTATGAATAGACGGCCAGCAGCACACAAAACCCGGCTGCGGCTGCCCAGCGCCAGCTGCCCGCCAGGTAAACGAGGCCCGGGGCCAGTATTAGTCCCAGCCAGAAGCCCAGGAGGGCTGTCAGAAAGCGGAGCTGGTGGCCGGCAAACTCGAAGAAGGTCCATTGTTCCTGGTAGAGGACCCGCCGCGTTGGGAATGCGCCGGCCTGCACGGCGAGGCCGTTCAACAAGAGTAGCCCGATGGCACTGGCCATGAAGTACACGGGGCCGTCTTCGAAGTGGAAAACGTATTGCAGTGCCGTCAAGTCCGCCACGCTGGCGATTAGCGTGATGACAAACAGCTTGCCCCGATGCTGTGCCAGCCGTTCATCGAGCAGGGGATCATCGAGGTACCGGCGCAGACGGCGGCCGTACAGATAGGCGCACACTAGCGCGCCGAGCCAGCTGACCAGCACCACCGCGGCGAAGTAGACCCAAGGCATGCGCAGCTCGTGAGGAAGGCTCCCGGTTGCCCTATTCCACCAGAGTGAATCTGCAACAGGACGGGCGGGAAGGCAAGCAGGAATCAGCGGCTGATGCGCAGGCCGCCCCCCTTGAGCATCGCCTCCACTTCCTCGCGAGTGATCCAGTTGAAGTCGCCAGGGATGGAGTGCTTGAGGGCACTGGCCGCCACGCCGAAATCGAGGGCGTGCTGCACGTCGCCGCCGAGCAGACCGTGAATCAGCCCGGCCGCGAACGAGTCCCCAGCCCCGAGCCGATCGACGATTTCCACCTCGTAGGTCTTCGTCTTGTAGGTCTTGCCCGCCTGGTAGACGATGGCCGTCCACGCGTTCTTCCACACCAGCGGGTTTTCGCGCAGAGTGATGGCCACGCTCTCGAGCGGAAATTTCTTGGAAAGCTGGGCGGCCACTGCCTCGAAGTTTTCCCCCTTGATGCCGAAGACGCGCTCGACGTCTTCCTCGGTGGTGATGAGGACGTCGCAAGTCTGCATGAACTCGGTCATCCACTTGCCCGCTTCTTGCGTGGACCAGAGCTTGACGCGGTAGTTGAGGTCGATGCTGATCTTGGCCCCGGCCTGACGGGCTGCGTTGAGCGCCTCGCGCGTGGTTTCGGCCGCCGTCCCGCTGAGGGCCGGCGTGATCCCGGTCACGTGAAACCACTTCGTGCCCTGAAAGACCTTGGCCCAGTCGACCATGCCGGGCTTGATGTGGGCGATGGCGGCATCGCGGCGATCGTAGAGCACGCTGGAAGCGCGCGGCGCCGCGCCGAACTCGAGAAAATAAACGCCGACGCGATCCTCGTCCGTCCAGACGATGTGGTCGGTGCACACGCCCGCCTCGCGGGCGTGATTGGCGATGAGTCGGCCCAGGGGGTTCTTCGTGAGCCGCGACACCCATGCGGCCGAATGTCCGAGGCGGGCCAGTCCGACCGCCGAGTTCAACTCGGCCCCGCCGACCATCAGATCGAGGCTGCGTGCCTGCTCGAGCCGCTTGTAGCTGGGCGGGCTCAACCGGATCATGGCCTCGCCAAAGGTGACCACTTCTGCCATTGGTAGGTGCTCCTCCATCGCGCCCGCTCGCCAGTAGGGTCCTTACCGCTGACGAGTTCGTTGCACGATTTCGCGGTACTGTGTCGCCAGGCTGCGGATACGGTCGAAGTTCTTCTCGGCGATGGCCTTGGCTTCGACCAGTTGCCCGCCGACGCCGAGGCAACAAGCGCCGGCTTTCAGAAAGTCGGCGGCCGTGTTCAGGTCGACGCCGCCCGTGGGCATCAGCTTCACCTGGGGCAGGGGTGCCTTCACCGCCTTGAAAAAGGCCGGGCCAACCACGTCGGCCGGGAACACCTTGACGATGTCTGCCCCTGCTTCCCACGCGGTCAGGATCTCGGTCGGCGTGAAGGCGCCGGGGAAGACCAGCTTGTCGTAGCGGCGACACAGCTTGATGACGTCGAGATTAAGTGTAGGGGCCACGATGTACTCGGCGCCGGCCAGCAGCACGGCACGGGCCGTCTCCGCATCGAGCACCGTGCCCGCGCCCAGCAGCAAGCGGTCTCCCAGCGTCTTCTTGACTTGCCGGAGCACTTCGATGGCGTCGGGCACCGACATGGTGATCTCCACGACGTCGACGCCGCCGTCGGCGAGGGCGCGGCAGACTTCCACCAGCTGCGCACTGTCGGGCGCGCGCACCACCGCCACGATCCCGCAATCGAGCACTCGTTGCAGCAAGCTTTCGCGACTCATCGGCATGGCCCCGCGAGGCGAACAAGGGGGTTGTACGTCCGGCAAAGAGTGTGACAAGGAGCAAGCAGCTGTCAAACAATCCACTTTCGGATCGTGCGGACAAGCTACTCCTTCAACTCCGGAATCTTGCGGCCCGGTGTCCAGGGGATCTGTGCCTTGTCGAGGCTCTCTTTCAGCTTCACGAAATCGACCTCGAGAATCGTGTTGAGCCGCTTGGCCAGCAGTTCGTGATCCTCGCGGGCAATCTCGTACTCGCGGCGCTGCGTCTTGGTCGGGCCGTAGGTGCTGTTCAGTGCGCCCACGAGGGCGATCTGGGCCCGCTCGATCACGGGCAGCGGTGCTTCCTGGCTGCGGCTTTCGCGAGTGCGGTCGCCGGTGAGGCCGTCCTTGATGTCGAGGAGCTGAAGTTCCAGCCGCCGCGCCTCATCGTAAAGATTACCCGCGCCCGCGCGGCGGACGGCCGCCTTGATCTTGTCGAGTTGCTCGAGCGTCTCGCCAAGCTTGCCGTTGGCGCCGATGACGGCCCGCTGCAAGGCGCCGGCCTTTTGCTGGAAGGCCAGGGTTTCGGTGCGATCCTGTGGTTCGAGCCCGGGCTTCACGGGCAGCGGAATCACCTCGAATCTTTGCGGCAGGCCGAGCGGACTGGTCTTGTCGTCGAGCCGTTGTTCGGCGTTCACCTTGTAGACGCCGGGCGCGACCAGCGGGCCCTGGCCTCCTTCCGCGGTGAACGGTGCATAGCGCAGGTTCCAGTCGACGCGATGGAAGCCGGCTGAGGTCGGGCCGGTGATGCGCTGGACAAAGTTGCCCGTTTCGTCGGTGATGGTAAAGGTGATGGCAGGTTCTTCTTCGCGTTCTTCTTTCTTGAGAGGGTCGAAGCCGGGGTAGGGAGTGTCGCCGTTGTCACTCTTGACCTTGCCCTCCTGTTCCTGGCGGAGCTGTTTGCGCGTTTTCAAGGTATCGCGCAGATGATAGGTGAAGACGGCGCCGATGGGCGGGTTGGGGGCCGCGAAGTACGCATCTCCTTGGCTTCCTTTTCGGCCCCCAAGTTCGCGGGCCTGCACGTAGAGAAGCGTCTTGCGCACCGGAAAGAGCGTGAAATCGCGGGCCAGCGCTTCCTCGCTCACGTCGCGCAAGGGCGAATAGTCGTCGAGCACGTAAAAGCTCCGCCCGAAGGTGGCGCCAATCAGGTCGTTCTCGCGTTTCTGGATCTCCAGGTCGCGGAAGGGAATGGTGGGCACGTTGCCCGACAGTTTGATCCAGTTCTTGCCGCCGTTGACGGTGAAGAACAGGCCGAACTCGGTGCCGAGGAAGAACAGGTCTTTCTTGACGTGGTCTTGCACGATGCGCCAGCACAGGTGCCGCCCGGGCAAGTCACCTGCGATCGAGGACCAGGTCTTGCCCCGATCGGTGCTCTTCAACACGTAGGGCTTGAAGTCGCCTGTCTTGTGATGATCGCAGCAGGCGTAGACGGTGTTCGCGTCGTGCAGGTCGGCCTTGATGTCGTTGACGAAGGCGAACTCGGGCACGCCAAAGATCTTGTCGATTTTTCGCCAGGTCTTGCCGCCGTTTTCCGTGACCTGGATGAGGCCATCGTCGGTGCCCACGTAGATCAGCCCTTCCACCAGGGGCGATTCGGTGATCGACGTGATATTGCCAAACGCCGACATGGCGTACAGGTCCCACACCGCGTCGATGCTCTGGACCCGTTCCATGAGGGGCAGCTTGAAGCGATCGAGGTTGCGCGACAGGTCCGGGCTGATCGTCGTCCATGAGTCGCCCCGGTCGTCCGAGCGATGCAGCTTTTTGGAACCGAAATAGACGCGCGTGTGCGCATGCGGGCTGATGTACACCGGCGAATCCCAGTTGAAACGCAGCGATTCTTCGCCACGCGCGGGCTGCGGCCGGATGTCGATCGACTCGCCCGTCCGGCGATCGTAGCGGCGCAGGTAGCCCTTCTGCGATTCGCAGTAGATGATGTTCGGGTCGACAGGGTCGATGGCGCAGTCGTGACCGTCGCCGCCGATGATGGCCTTCCAGTCGCGATTGCGGATGGCCTCACTCTTGGTTCGCCCCGGGCCATACTGGGTGCTGTTGTCTTGCGTACCACCGACAATGTTGTAAAAGGGCACGTCGTTATCCACGCTGACCTTGTAGAACTGAGTGAGCGGCAGGTTGGCGCAGTAGCGATAGGTCTTCGCGTAATCATGCGAGATGTACAGCCCGCCGTCGCAGCCCACCAGCAGGAAGTCGCGATCGGTGGGATGGAAGCCGATGGCATGGTTGTCGACGTGCTTGTTGCGGTTGTCGACCGATTGCCAGGTCTTGCCGCCATCTTCGCTGCGGCCCAGCTGCACGTTGGCCTGGTAGAGCACGTCGAAGCGATGGGGGTCGGCCCAGAGTTCTTGATAATAGTGGGGGCCAGTGCCGCCGCTGATGTAGTCGCTCTGCTTGCTCCAGGTTTCGCCCGCATCGGCGGAGCGCCAGAACCCCCCCTTGCGGCCGGGCAGTTCGATGGTCGCATAGATCACGTCGGGTTTTTGTGGCGAGACGGCGATGCCAATCTTGCCCACGTCGCCGGTGGGCAGCCCTTTCTTCAGCTCGCGCCAGGTCTTGCCGCCGTCGATGGATTTGTGAATGCCAGTCTCGGGGCCGCCATTGACGAGCGCCGCCACTGTCCTCTGGCGCTGGTGGGCCACGGCGAAAATGATGTCGGGATTGCGCGGATCGAAAGCAATATCGGTGACGCCGGTGTAGGGCCCCTTGGCCAGGATGAGTTGCCAGGACTTGCCGGCATCGCTGGAGCGGTACAGGCCGCGTTCGCCGCCCGGCGCCCAGAGCGGCCCTTGTGCGGCCACGTAAACGCGTTTCGAATCGCGCGGGTCGATCAAGATCTTGGCAATGTGCTCCGACTTCTTGAGTCCCATGTTGGTGAAGGACTTGCCGGCGTCGAGACTGAGGTAGACGCCGTCGCCGAAGCCGACGTGTCGGCCCCCGACGGCCTCGCCGGTGCCGACCCAGACGGTGTGGTGGTTGTGCGGGTCGACGGTGACGCAGCCGATGGAATAGGAGGGATAGTCTTCGAAAATGGGAGTGAAGGTGGTGCCGGCGTTGACGGTCTTCCAGAGGTTGCCGGAGCCGGCGGCGACGTACCAGGTGTTGGGCTCGATCGGATCGATGGCGACATCAGCGATGCGGCCCGACATGAGGGCCGGGCCGATGGCCCGCAGTTTCAACCCCTGAAAGGTGGCCGACTTCATGCGCTGCGGAGCTTCCTTTTCTTCGCCGCGGCCGGCAACGGCTGCCAGGCAAACCGTGAACAGGACCAGAGCTGCGCGCGTCATGAGTGCAACCTTTTGGAGAGTGAGAAAGGGCCCGAAGCCGGGTGCCCGATGAACATTAAGACCCTCGATGGTCATCAAGGCCTCGATTGTAATGGGCGTGGTTAACGATCTCAATGATCGGCTTCATTCGGCATTGGCCCGTTCGACTTGCCGCTTCCAGAAGTCTCCGGCCTGGCGATGGTAGCGCAGCACCTGTTCACGTTCCTTGTTGTCGTCGAGCTTGACGCGTTTGCTGCGCTCGTGGGTCCAGTCGAGAAAGAACTGTGCTGAAGCTTTGCTGATGCGCGGCTGGCCGCCAATCTCGACGTGGTACGGGCCGGTGGAGGCAAACCGAAACGTCCGGGGATTGTCGGTGACGGCACGAACCAGAAACCAGCCGCTCGTGGTGAAGGTGAGGCTGCCCAGCGAACCCGTGCGGGCGACGTCCGCGTACGGCACGCGCTTCTCGACCTTGCCGTCCTTGATGATCTCGAGAAAGGGAACCGGATCGAGGCTGTCGAGTTGAGCCTTCACGTCGATGTCGAGGGACGCGCCCTTCTTCGCGGAGAAGACATGGCCGGGCAGGCGGCCCGCGGCCTCCACGCGCAGCAGGGGGCCATTGGTGACGAAGCAGCGACCGGCACGCAAACCCGCCCACCACGCTGCGTAGTCGAGTTCCTTGCCGGTGTGCACGTAGACGCGGTTGTAGCCGACTGGATTGGGCAAGACGCCCGAAGCGCTGCCCGCCGAGGGGGGCAGGCGCAGCCCCGCGTTCAAGATGTGATAGTAGACCTCCTGCGACCAGTAGCCATTGCCGCGCGGTGCGGGCAGACGTTCGGTGTCGCGCGGCCGACCCCAGGCTTCCGACTCATACATTTGCGAACGGCACATGTGGTTGTTGGCCAATCCGATCGAGTCGGCCTGCCCGCTGGCCAGCCAGGCGGGCACATCCCACCAGAAGGGCTTCTCGATGTCGACCCACACCCCCTTGTGCTTGCGCGCCTGG
>JBFWSD010000253.1:0-7771 GCA_050248575.1 Gemmataceae bacterium | reverse complement strand
TCGTAATCCCAGGGTGGGGGATTGTACGCTCCCCGAGGGGTTTCGCTCTAGTCGGCCTGGCGGCGGTGGCATACTTGCACTGTCCGACCCCTTGGCAAGGAGCGGCATCCGTGCAACAATTCTTTGCTGAGGAGGGGTCCGGGGTCCCACATCTCGACCCGCTCGGGCCCGGACCTAGTCAGTATAGGCCATTTTCTCGAAGGTATCGGTCATGAACCCGTACCGTCTCCTCATCGGTGCTGTCCTGGGCTTCGCGCTGTGTCCGGTGCTGGCCCGCGGCGAGGCCCCGCGCCCCGAGCCCCCGAAGCAATACGACGTCACGCTGCGCTACCGCATCTACGCGGGCCGCAACGAACGACTTCGCCAGTACTATGCCCTGCTTCGCTTCTTCAAGAAGGTCGGCTTCGAGAAAGACACGGGCGAGTTCGGCGAGGACCTCGACTCCACGCACACAGTAATGACCGGCACCATCGCCAGCCAGCACGCACGAAAGCTCCTCTACGACGATCACGTCAAGACGGTTCGCCTCGTCCCCGCGGGCTACAAGCTGCCCGAGGAAGGCCGCGTCAAGGTGCTCATCGACATCGTTGGCGGACTGCCCCTCGATCGCCAGCGCCTGCTGCACTTGCAAACGGCGGAGAAGCTGGCCCAGCTCGGCTTCCAGGAGAACATTGCCTACGACCACAAGGGCTATCGCCAGCTCATGGGCACGATCCCGGTCGAGCAGCTCGATACGTTGCAGCTCGACCTGCGCGGCCAGCCGGGCGGCTGGTTCTTGCCCGATGAGGATCGCGTCAGCCTGCCCGAACCGCTGCGCGGCGTCGCGCCCATCCAGGTAGTGGAAGTGACACCCGAGCCGGCGGAATTTCCGCCGCCGCGGCCCGCGCCGGCGGCGCCCGAGCCGCTCGAGGCCGACAAGCAGCATCTCGCCAAGATCAGCCCGGAACTGGCGAAGCTGCTGGGCGTCGAGGGAGAGGAGAAGCCGCGGCGTATCGAGATCATCCTCAACTACACTCCCGCAGACGATGACAATTCCTGGCGGCGCGAGCTGAACAAGACCACGCCGAACCTGATTGTGGAAGCCCGGCTCGGGCCGCTGGTCACGCTCTTCGTGCCCGCCAGCGAAGCGCCCTACCTGGCCAAGTTCCCGTTCGTGTCGGTGGTGCGCTTGCCGCGCGAGGCGCGGCCGCAGAGCCAGTTGCCCCGCGGCACGCAGGCGGGCAACCTCGACGCTCTCAAGGCCAGCGGCCTGCTCCGCCTGCACACGCTCGGCCATCGGGGCAACGGCATTCGCGTCGCCGTTGTCGATGCCGACTTCCGCGGCTGGGAAACACTGCAGAACAAGAAGAACACCCGCGATCTGCAGCTGGTCGATCTGACAGCCATGCGCAATCGCGACGTGCAAGGCGATCCGTATCCCGGCGATGCCGAGGTCACGGGGCACGGCACGGAGCTGGCCCGGGCTGTCATCCTGGCCGCGCCGCAGGCCAGCGTGGTGCTGGTCCGCATCGGCGCCGATAGCCCGTATCAGTTGCTGGAGGTGGCCCGCTACATCAACGGCGAAGAGTTCTTCTCCGAGAGCTTCGCTCAGCGTCGCAGCCAGCTTGCGCAGGAGCGCCTGACCATCGAGAAGAAACAGGATGAGATCACCCGCGAACGCAACATCATCCTGAACAACTTCGGCCAGGATGAAGAGAACATCGCCAAGCGCAAGGACTTCTACAAGCGCGAGGCCGAGTTCAACGCCGAGCTGAAGGCGTTCAACGCGCGCTTCAAACGCTTTGTCGACTTGCAGCAGGGCTTTCGTAGCCTCCGGGACATCAACATTGCCACCTCGGCTTTGGTGTGGGACGAAGGCTATCCGCTGGGCGGCTCGAGCCCGGTGACGCGCTACTTCGACGATCGGCCTTTCAAGAAGACCCTCTGGTTCCATTCGGCGGGCAACACTCGCGACCAGGCCTGGACCGGGCTGTTCCGCGACGACGACAAGAACGGCGTCATGGAGTTTGTGCCCTTCGCGCAGCCCTTGCCCGAAAAACGCTGGACGCCGGAGCTGAACTTCCTGGGCTGGCGGCCCTACCCGCCGGTGCCCGAGGAGGAACGCAAGAAGCTGGTCCGGGGGGTCGATCCCGAGCTGCCCGCCAAGACCACGATTCGATTGTCGCTCCAGTGGCGTGAACCGCACGACGCGGAATTCTATCGCCGGGCCGACGATCCTTATCTCACGCCGCTGGCCGATCTGAAGATGGTGTTGTTGCGTCAGCGCGACCCGTCGGCCCTCCAGATTGCCGGCGATGACATGGAAGTGGTGGCCCGCTCGTACGGGCAGCCCCGGCGAATCGATCATCGCCCCAGCTATTCGGTCTACGAGCAGGTGCTGGAAGTCAAGATCGAGCCGGCGGGCCGTTACGCGGTCCGCATCGAAGGCGTGGTGCCGCCGGGTATTCGCCCGCCGGGCTCGGCCACCCTGCCCCACATGCAGGTTGCCTGGGAACTGAAGCCGCGCCTGTTCGTGGAGGTCGTCGACGATGCTTCCCGCCAGAAGGGCCGTGTCGTCTTCCAGGACTTCCCGACCATCGTGGGCGCGCTGGCCACGCCGGCCGACTCACGCACCGTGTTGACGGTGGGCGCCGTGGGCCCGGATGGCCTGGCCCGCTCGTATAGCACGGTGGGCCCGCCCATGAACGTGGAACTGCTGGTGAAGCCCGACCTGCTCAGCCAGGATGACTTGCTGCTTGGCCCGGGCGAATCGGGGCTGGCTTTTGGCTCCAGCCAGGCCGCCGCCTTCGCCGCCGGCCTGGCCGCCTCTTCGTTCAGTTCGGGCTCCGACCAGATCTACTTCCTACGTGCCCTCCGTGAACGACTCGGCAAGCAGCTGCTCGTGCCCTGATCTAGGAGGCTACTTGTGACTGGCCGTTTCCCATGCCCCTGTTGCGGCCATTGGACTTTGGGAGAGGCGCCTCCTGGAACGTTCTTTATCTGTCCCGTGTGTAGCTGGGAGGATGACCCTGTCCAGTATCACGATCCAACCTATGAGGGAGGAGCAAACGGAACGTGTTTGAATGATGCGCGAGCCAACTACTTGGATTTCGGAGCACGATCAAGAGTAGACCTGGCGCGCGTTCGACCTCCGCGACCCGAAGAAATCTCTCCAATATCCTGACGCCGCAGGTGGCGGCGAGGCGAGGAATATCGAGACGCATGCCACGCAACGCACACATTAACAGGAAGACGGCCGAGACCCAGATCGACTTGACTCTGGAGCTAGATGGCTCTGGCCACTCCAGCGTGGCCACCGGCGTCGGCTTCCTCGATCACATGCTGACGTTATTTGCCCGCCATGGCCTGTTCGATCTGAACGTGCAGGCCACGGGCGACCTGCACATCGACGCGCATCACACCGTCGAGGATGTCGGCATCTGCCTGGGCAAGGTGCTCGTGGAAGCACTCGGCAACAAGGCGGGCATCCGTCGCTACGGCAGCGCCACCGTGCCGATGGATGAGACGCTGGCGACGTGTGCCATCGACCTGAGCGGGCGGCCCTTCCTGGTCTGGCGCGCCGACATCCCCAACGAGCTGCTGGGCAACTTCAACACGCCGCTCGCCGAGGAGTTCTGGCGCGCCTTTTCGTCCAACGGGCTGTGCAATCTGCACGTCATCTGCCATCACGGCACGAATGCCCATCACCTCATCGAGGCCATTTTCAAGGCGGCGGCCCGTGCCCTGCGGATGGCGGTCGAGCCCGATCCACGCTCCACGGGCATCCCCTCCACCAAGGGCGTGCTCTGATTACCAGGGCAGCTTGTCGAGATTGGTATTGCCGCCGCTCAGGACGATGCCGACGCGGTCGATGCCGGACAGGCTCTTGAAGTGATCCGAGAGGGCCGCGGCCACCGCCACCGCGGCGCTCGGCTCGATGAGCAGCTTGGCCCGCTCCCAGGCCAGCCGCATCGCCTGCACGATGGCCTCCTCCTCCACCGTGATCACCTCCTCCACCAGGTCGCGGACCACGGGCCAGGTCAGCTCCCCCAGCGAGGTGAGCAGGCCGTCGGCAATGGTCTTCGGCCCGGTTTGCGGGATGAGCTGGCCCGCTTGCTTGGAGCGAAAGGCGTCGTCGGCCCCGGCGGGCTCGGCGGCGAAGACACGCAGGTCGGGATTGAGCTCGCGGGCCGCCAGTGCGACGCCGGAGATCAGCCCGCCGCCGCCGACTGGCGCGATCACGGCGTCGAGATTCGGCAGCTCCTCGAAGAGCTCGAGCATCGCGGTGCCCTGCCCGGCGATGATGTCCGGGTGGTTGTAGGGCGGGATGAGGGTGGCGCCGGTCTCGGCGAGGATGGCATCGGCGGCGGCCTCGCGCGCGACCAGGATCGGCTCGCACTCGATGACGCGGGCGCCATAGTCGAGCACGGCCCGCTTCTTCACGGGCGGCGCGTTGTTCGGCATGATGACATGGGCCGCGCTGCCGCGCAGCCTCGCCGCCAGCGCCAGGGCCTGGCCATGATTGCCCGAACTGTGTGTGACCACGCCGCGGCGGGCCAGATCGTCGGGCAGCTTGAAGATGGCATTGCAGGCGCCGCGGAACTTGAACGCCCCCACCTTCTGCAAGTTCTCACACTTGAAGAAGAGGTTGCGGCCCGCCAGCCGGTCGAGGGTCTGGCAGGTCATCACGGGCGTGCGATGCGCGTGGGGAGCGATGCGGCCAGCGGCCTGGCGAATCGCGGCAAGATCGGCAGCGTAGTCCATGCTCACTTCACCTTCCCGTGCTTCAGGAAGTACTCGAAGAACAGGTACATCTGCTCGTTCGATTCCGGCGTCGGGCCGTGCTTGGGGCGGTTGGTCATGGCCACGCGGTTGTCGTGCCCCAGCAGCTTGTTGACCGCCACGGCGTGATTGAGCGCCTCCCAGCGGGCGGGCGGGTCCTCCGAACCCCCCGAGACCAGGAAGGGCCGCGGCGCCATCAAGGCATGCAGCTCGTGCAGGTCCAGCTCTTCGGCGATCAACTTCTTGTAAGCACCGGTGCGTGGGTTGGCGTCGCTCGGGATGCCCGCCTTGCGGAACTTCGGCCCGTCGTAGCCCAGGTACCAGGGCTCCCAGTAGTTGACGTTGGAACGCTTCTCGTCAAAGACAATGCCGCCGTCCGACCAGGCTCCGCAGGCGAAGCGATCGAAGAGGCAAGAGGCGAACATGGCCCACTTGCCCCCGTAGGAATGGCCCACCACGCCGATCCGCTCCGGATCGACCTCGGGCCGATTCGCCAAGACGAAGTACGCGTTGGCCGCCCCGTAGGCCAGGGCCGACAAGGGCTGCAACTGGGCCTTCTCTCGATCGGGATAGTAAAGCGACGCCCCGATACCGATCGACAGCGTGACAAAGCCACGCTTCGCCAGCTGCAGGGCAAAGTCGCGGTTCTCTCCCTTGAGGCCGATGCCCGTCTCGGGCTCGTAGTAGACCACGACCACCGCGGGCCGCTTCCCTTCCCCTTCCGGAATGAGGAGATAGCCCGTGGTCGGATGCTTGGGGGCCAGATCGAAGCGGACCTTGTGCTGCACGAAGTTGTCGCGCTTGGTGGTTTCGAGGATCTCCACCTTGGGCTTTTCGATCAGCTCGGGCCACGGGCCCAGCAGTCCGTGCCAGCGCTTCAGAATCTCCTGGCGGCGCTTCTGCCAGTCGGCGGCTGTCTTGACCGGCGTGCCGTCTTCGAAGAGCAGCGGCGAACGCAGCTTGTCGCTCGGTTTGGCGTACTGTTCCGGCGGCTTGAAGTGGGGGGCAATCTTCTGCCAGATGACGGCGGGCTCTTCGCCGCGCGCGGTCGGCAAGAACAGCCCGGATAGAAGGACAAGTGCGCTGGAGAATCGTGCCATGGCGTTCCCCCGTTGGATCATTTCGAGCGGATGACAGCCCACAGTCTAACGGCTGGCGTCGCGAACGCAAGGACTGACCGAGACGAGAGTTGGGCAATCAGGACCTCGCCATAACCCCAGGTGTTTTTCCGGTCACCATGGTATTCTCCACTTTTTGACCGGCGCGACGTTTTTACGCGATAAGTTTGACGAGCGCGTAGTATGATTTGATGATCGAGATACTGCCCGGGGGGTAACGGGCGGCTTCCCAGCTAGAATCAGGTTCTCTCCGCGGAGAGGGAGGCAGGCATGTTTCGCGAGGTGTGGGGCAAGCTGCAGCCTCCCCCTGCGCGCTCGAGGCGCCGGCAACACACGCCGCGCCTGGCCCTCCCGTTCCTCGAGGCTCTCGAAGACCGCTACGTTCTCAGCACGCTGCTCAGCACCGAGACACTGGTCAATACTTATACGACCAGCACCCAGTACAACCCGGACATTGCCCGCGACAACAACGGTAACTTCGTCATCGTCTGGCAGAGCTTCGGTCAAGACGGCAGCGGCTGGGGCATCTACGGCCAGCGCTACGACGCCACGGGCACCAAGGTCGGCGGCGAGTTCCTCATCAACCAGGTCACCGCCGGACATCAGACCAACCCGGCGGTTGCCATGGACGCCGACGGCGATTTCGTGGTCGTCTGGGAAGGCGAAGGCACGGGCACCATCTCCAGCACTTACCGCGACCAGTTCCCCGAAGCGGACAACTACAACGGCAACAACGGCACGCAGGCTTGGTCCGACCTCTGGTTCGAGGTGGACAATGCGGGCGCCGGGCCCACTTCCGGGCGCGTCAGCATCGCCACCGACCAGAGCGATCTGCGTCTGCGCATGCAAGGGGGCGGCGGCAACACAATCTCGGCCACCCGCAGCGTCGATCTGGAACGGGCCCTCACCGCCACGCTCAGCTACATCTTCCGCCGCAACAGCATGGAAGTCGGCGACCACCTGGTCGTCGAGATGAGCACGGGGGACGGTACCTGGGTCGAGGTCGACCGGGTCAGCGGCGTCAACGGCTCCGACAGCGGCTATTCCACGCGCACCATCACGATCAACAGCGCGCTGTTCAGTTCGAGCACGCAGCTTCGCTTCCGCACCCAGGACATGAACGACAACGACGATGTCGTCTTCATCGACAACGTCCAGATTGCCTACACGTCCACCAATACCGAGATTTTCATGCGCCGCTACAACGCGGCCGGTGTGGCCCAGGGCGGGCAGGTCCAGGTCAACACTGTGACCACCGGGCATCAGGCCCGGCCCGACGTGGCCAGCGAGGACAACGGCGACTTCGTGGTCGTGTGGCAATCGGAGCAGACGACGGGCAACTTCACCGACATCTATGCCCGCCGCTACAACGCTGCCGGCACGGCGCTGGCCGCCCAGTTCTGGGTCAACGACTCCGCCCGCAACCCGGGCAGCAACAATCGCCACCTGGGCTTCCAGCAGAACGCGGCGGTGGCCATGGATGCCGACGGTGACTTCATCGTGGTCTGGGAGGACTCTTATCCGCCCGGCGGCTGGGGCATCTTCGCCCAGCGCGTCAACAACGCGGGCACGGCACAGGGCAACTGGTTCCAGGTCAACACCACCGCGGCCGGCGAACAACGCTATCCCGATGCCGCCATGCACTCGGACGGCACCTTCACGCTTACCTGGCAGAGCGACGGGCAAGACGGATCGGGCTACGGCATCTACGCCAAGCGCTACAACGCGACGGGCGGCGTCCTCAACAACGAGTTCCTGGTCAACCAGAATACCGCCGGGCAGCAGACCAAGGTGCGCGTGGCCTACGATCAAAACGGCTACCTGGCCTTCGCCTGGCAGAGCGACAGCATGGACGGCAGCGGCCTCGCGGCCGTGGTGCGCCGCTTCGGTCC
>JBFWSD010000252.1:0-7783 GCA_050248575.1 Gemmataceae bacterium | reverse complement strand
AAACAGACCGTTGGCGGCCCGCGCTCGCCCGCGGCAATATTTAACCGCCCCGCTTTGCGGGGCGCGGACGAGGGGCCAGTAGAGGGTCGCGGCGAAACAAGGCAACACACACGGCCAGGAGCAAACATGAAACGACTCGAGGGCAAGATCGCCGTGGTAACGGGCGGGGGCAGCGGCATCGGCCTGGCCGTGGCCCGCGATTTCCTCGCGGAGGGGGCCAAGGTCTGCATCGTCGGCCGCGACGAAGCCAAGCTGAAACGGGCCGCCGATTCACTCAAGGGAGGCGACCGGCTGCACACGCACGCCGCCGACCTGGCCGACAACGCCAAGGTGGAGGCGCTCGCGAAGAAGGTGGCCGACACCCTGGGGCCGATCGACATCCTCGTCAACAACGCCGGCATGAACGTGAAGACTCGCAGCCTGCGCGAGGTGACGCCGGAAAGCTGGCGGCAGCAGATCCAGGCCAATCTCGACAGCGCTTTCTTCTGCGTGAAGGCGTTCTTGCCCGCGCTGCTGGAACGCAAGGCGGGCTATATCGTCTGCGTGAACTCGGTGGCCGGGCTGCGCGCTGGCCCGCTCGGCGGCATCGCTTACGACGCGGGCAAGTTCGGCCTGCGCGGCATGACCACCTGCCTGGCCGAAGAGCTGCGCGACACCGGCATCCGGGTCACGTCGATCTTCCCGGGCGAGGTGGACACGCCGATCCTGGAAAATCGGCCCGCGCCGGTGACCGCCGAGCATCGGCAGCGAATCTTGCAGCCCGAAGATGTGGCGGCGGCCGTGTTGTTCGTGGTGACCTTGCCGCCCCGCGCCTCGGTGCCCGAGCTGATCATCAAGCCGACGTCGCAGACCTTTGTTTGAGCACACTTCCAGCCGGAGCCCATCATGGCATTGGAACCGATCACGATCTTCACGCGCCGCGTCGATCCGGGCGGCGTGCTCGATCATTTGCGCCAGCTCTGCCCGGACGTGGTGGTCGAAGAAGACGACGCCGGCTGGCGCTCGGCCACCGTGGCCTTCGGTACGGGCAAGGAGCGCCGCACGCTCAAGATCACGCACAGCCCGGACTACTATGCGGAGCCCAGCTGGTCGAAGCAGATGAATGGCATGGCGGGCTACTTCTCGCGTTTCCCAGACTCCCCTGGCAAGGAACGAGTGATGCTGCTCATCACCACCTTCCAGTTCAGTCTGGGCACGCTGTTCGAGCCCGACTACGATCCGGAAGGGGACCGGCGGCTCGACATCCTTTTCGACATCACCGAATTTCTCGACGGTGTGCTGTTTACTCCTTCGTCGCTGCGCGACGCGCATGGCCGCATCCTCTGTAGCATGGACGGCGAGGAAGAGGAAGACGCGGACGCGGTGTGGCCCCGCGTGCAAGGGGAAGTGCCGGCCACCGAGCCGCTCGGGGCTTACATGCATGAGCGTTCGCGGCCCCGTCAAGAAGATGAAGTGGAAGAGCAGGCGCAAGCCCCGACGCCCGCGCGGGTGGCACGGCGGGCCCTGGCACTCACCGCAGTCACCTTGCGGGCCATCCTCGAACGGGACAAGGCTCACCCGGAAGCCTGCAATACCTACGCGGCCATTCTCTGCTGGATCGACGACATCGGTATCGGTGGCGAGTTCGAGCCCGGCGAATGGGAAGTGTTACAGCGGCCGCTGGGCCGGCTCGACAACCAGATGCAGATCAACTCCACCTGGCGTCTCGAAGGGCTGGTGGTGCTGGCCTGGGCCTTGCGGCGTTTCGAGCTGCCCCCACACGATGAGCTGGTCGATTCCAACCCGCTCTGGTCGAGCCTCGGGCTGTTCAACGGCGACGCATCGCGTGCGTTGCTGGCGGGCGCCGACTTGCGCCCACTCGAAGAGATCAACGAGCTAAGAAACCGGCTGTTTGCCCTTCACTGGCGGCTGCGCAATTTTCATCTCGATCGGCAGGTAATGGACTTCGCGGAGTTTGCCCGCACCGCCTGGTTCGGGCCGCTCGATATCCGCGGGCTGCCCCTCGTCGATGGCGATCTCGGCCTGCAAGGCAAGCGTCTCGACCGGGCCAACGTGAATGTCTACTCGCTGGCCCACAGCGCGGCCCAGGAACGCCATCAAGCCGCCAACTGGCTGTACGAGGGCCCCGAACTCTACTCGGAAGCGAGCGTGGCCACCTGAGCTACCTCCTGCCCACCACCATGCCGCCCGCATGGCACGGCGATTGCGACGTTCCGCTCACGTCGTTTGCACCAACCTAAGGAGGTTCCCCATGAGAAGTTCTATTCTCGCCCTGATCACGGGCGTGCTCGCGGTATCGGCGGGGCAAGCCACCGTTCCGCCGCCGCTCTATGATCCGCCGGGCAGTTATGTGCCCGACTATCTGGATCAGGCGGCCGCAACGCCGATCGTGCCCCTCGAACCACAGTATCCGCCCGTCGTCTCGACCTATTCATCCAGCGATTTGCTGCGCAGTCGTCGTGCCAGACTGATCCTCGAACTGCCCAGCGAAGCCCAGGTCTTCGTGCAAGGGCAGCAAATCAACGTGCAGGGCAGCCAGCGCACCTTGCTGTCGCCGCCTCTGCAGAACCGCAAGACTTACACCTACGTGGTGAAGGCCACCTGGCGCCGCCCGAACGGGCAGCTGGTCGATCACACGCAGGCGGTCAAGGTCTGGGCCGGCGCGGTGGTTGAAATCGATTTTCTCGGGCAGGAGCTGCCCGCGCCGTCGCGCTGATCGCGCCGCGAGCGCGAATCCGGATCAGGCTCGAGATGGGCCTGGTCCGGATTTTCTTTGGCCCGGCTGAAGCCGCGATCAGGTATGCATCGAATCGAACATGACGAAGGAGAAGGGCCCGAACAGAAAGACGGGCAACCAGGCAGCCAGCGCGGGCGACAGATACTCGCTGTCCCCCAGACTCTGGCAGGCGAACTTGGCGGCGAAGAACATGCCGCACAGCACGAGACACATGCCGGCGCTGATGAACACGTTGCGATTCTGATCGCGCAGGATCACGGCCAGGCACATGATGACCAGGATCATGCCCAGGATGGGGCGGGTCAGGCGGAAGTGAAAGAGGACGGCCATCGCGGCCAGGCGCGTCGAGTCGGGGTGATTCAGCTCTTCGCGCAGCTTGACCGTGGAAGCGTACTGATACCACTTGCGATGCCGCGTGAGTTGATCGAAGTTGACGCGCCGGGTGTGCAGGAAGAACTTGCCCGGATCGATCATCTCCAGGACGGGGTGTTTCCAGCCCTGCAGTCGTTCGGGCTGCGTGCCCACCATGAGCCAGCCGCCGCTGAGCGGTTCGCCCGCAACGGGCGGGATGTAGTAAGCCTCGCGCGCCGTCATGTGCACGATGTAGCCCACGATGTTATCGGGAATGGTCAAGGAGAAGTTTCGCACGACCTTGTCCTTGCGCGAGGCAAAATGGCCGTCGAGATGAACTCCGTTGGGCTCGTAGTCGCCGATCACCGGGATCTGCTGTTCCCCGTAAACGTCGTTCTTCTGATAGGTGAGCTGCTGGCCGATCTTGGGGATGATCAGCTCTTGATTGGCGATGGTGAGGCCGAGCATGGCCAGGGCGGCGGCCAGCACGGGCATGACCACGCGGCGCGTGGAAACGCCCGCCGACAGCAGGGGCAGCATTTCGTTGTTGCGCTGCATGAGTGCCACCGTGAAGGCGGCCGCCAGCACCACGATCACCTCGCTGAGCCGGTCGAAGATCAGCCACACCCAGTAGCCGTAGTAGGTGCCGATCTGCTTCAGCACGGCCAGCAGTTTCGAGTTCTGGGACGTGAAATCGTCGAGGTTCGTGAACAGATCGACGATCACGTACAGCGTCAGCAGGATGACGAAGCAGAACAGGTACGACTTGAGATAACTGCGGAACAGCAGTCGATCGAGCAAGTGCATTGGTTCGATCCTTCGTCGAGGTCCGGAAAGAAAGTCAGCGCGACGGTTCGGCCTGTTCCGCCGTGCCCCGGGCCGAGCGCGGCTGGTACGTCAACACGTACTGGATGATGTAGTCGTTGGCCGACGAACACTTGAAACGGCCGAAGCCGAGTTGCTGCATCTCGTCGAGGGCGTGCTGCGGGCTCCAGCCCTGGTATTCCATGCGATAGACGGCACACAGGCAGCCGGTGCGATGCAGCCCGGCGCGGCAGTGAATCAGCACCGGGTAGCTGGCCGGATCGTCCATGACCTCGAGGAACTGGTCGATGGCCACCGGATGGCGGGTGGGCACTTCGTTGCGGGGCAGCAGGTCGGGACGGATCATCACGTAGCGGGCCCCGAGTTGCCGGCACATCGCGCTTTCCTTGATGGTGCCCGTGCCGAGAAAATCGAGATCGACGTCGGGATCGGGATACTCGTCTTGCAGGTTGATGACGGTGCGGATGCCAAGCGTCTCGATGGCCTCGGCGAAGCCGGCGGCGGTCATCTGCCCGCTGCGATAGACCTGCCCGGGCACCACGCTGCGCAGCCGCTTGGCATAGGTGTAGGTGTAGCGATAGTAGAAGTACGGCGTCACGAAGATCATGAGCGCGATGCCGATCCCGAGATACCAGCGCAGCTTGTTGGAGAAGGTGATCATCGGCCTCCCTGCCGGATGATGGTCATGTTGTCTGGCGGGAAAATTGTGGCGATTCTTTCCAAAAACCGCAACGCGGATTTGCCTGACGCGGAAACTGGGCAGACTGGGTGGCTTGTTAGACTTCCGCGCCGGCGCCGTGGATCACTTCCGCGAGAGCGCGTACCGCCTGAACACAAATCGGGCCGTCACGCTCGCGTTCCCGACAGGCCGCCGTCCGCACCGCGATCCAGTCGGGCTCGAGGGGTATCAGCCGTTCGATCTGTTCCCGCGACAGGGATCCCGCGAGGGCCAGTGGGATCTCGGCGCGGCGACAGCGCAGCGCCAGGTCGCCCAGCTCATCCAGGCTTAGCCAGTCGAGTAGCGACTTGCCCTGCTTGCCAACGGTGTCAACGAGAAGTGGCCAGTGTTTCGTTGCCGCGAAATCAAGAACGGCGGCGAGCGGAGGTGCGTCAGCCTCTGCTGCATCGGCATAGGCGACCACGACGGGCTGACAGCCCGCAGGCAGTGCGGCGGCGGCGGCAAAGAGCCTTGCTTGCCATTGGGTGGGAAGACATCCTGCCAGCCCCCACTTGGCAAAGGCGACACGCGGGAGATGGAGGGGCCGAGTTTGTGGTGTGAGGTCGCCCAGAGCGACGCTGATGGGGCGGCGGCCCGCGACGCGTGCGCTGATTTGCGCGATGGTCTGCTCATCGGCCCGCCCCAGCGAGCCGCGGGCGGGTTCCTTCACATCGATGAGATCGGCTCCGCCCGCGCAGGCAGATTCGGCTTCCTCAGCATTGCGCACGCTGACGAGCAAACGTGTCATCCGCCGGGCTCCTCGATGGTGAAGAAGCGGACGGCCCCGATGCAAGGACAGAACGGGCGGACATTCAAGTCTTCGAACACAAAGCCAAACAGGCCCGGCTCTTCGAACCAGTCTGGATCGTTGAGGTGATGGCGGCGGCGATCGGCGCCAAAGGAGCGGCGGTCGCGGTAAGACTTGCAGTCGACGAGGTTTCCGGCGCCAACGATGCCGCCCACCTGATTCGCCTCGCCGCGCAGGCGCTTGGGGAGTTTTTCCCAACCTTGCGGACGTCGATCCGGGAGGCGGGCGGCGTGAACGAGCACGTTGCCCCTTCGCCGCGTGGCCCAGCTGCGCACCTCGATTGTTTTCAAGCCATGCACGAGCAAGGTGGCCCAGGGCTGCTTGATGGACAGCACATGAACAAGCTGCGATGTGGACACGGTTCCATCCATCGGCGTCGATTCGACCTCGCTCCAGGGCCAAACGGTCGGTCTTGAACATCCGTAAAAAATAGGGCGGCCGTTTGCCGGGTCTCTCTTTGCAAGTTAAGGTATAGCATAGAAGTTGCGCCAAAAGGCGGTAGACTCCTGCTCCTCTCGAGCATCTCTTTTCGCGAGGTTGGCGTCCATGCTCTGGCTCAAGATGCTTCAGTCCAAGGTTGGCTCCTCCGCATCGCGCATTCGTGCCATCGAACAGATCGGCGCCAGCAACGACCCTCGCGCCGTCGAGGTACTCGCTGGCGAGATCTTCAATGACACCGAACAGGGCGGTGACGTCGAAGTCAAGCGCGCCGCCGTCGAGATGCTGGGCAAGATCGATCACCCCGAAGCTCTGAAAGTGCTGGTCAACATTCTCGACCAGGGCCGCTCCGACGTGATGGCCAAGGCCGCCGACGCCCTGATCGAACAGAACGAGCCCGCCACCATCCCCTGGCTGGTCCGAGCCCTCCGCGAGTTTGATCCGAACACGCTCTTCGCCGTGCAGCGGGCCCTGACGCACTTCGGCGAAGAATCGGTACCTCATCTGCTCAAGGCGCTGACCGACGTGAATCGCACCGTGCAGCGCGCCGCCGCCGAGACACTGTACAAGCTCGGAGCCCCTGCGGTGCCCCAGTTGCTCACTCACCTTCGCGAAGGCAATGCCGAGACGCGCGACGCCGTCCATGGCGTCCTCGTCCGTGTCGCTCAGTCGACCAAGGAGCCGTTCATCAAGGCGCTGCAAGACGAGAGCATCCCGGTGCGTAAGACGGCCGCTCATATTCTGGGCGAGTTGAAGGCCACCGTTGCTGCCCCCTTCCTGGCGAAACAGCTGCGCACGGATCGAGATGGCCGCGTCCGCGAGTACATCGCCAACGCCCTGCAAGCCCTCGACTGGAAGCCGACGGGCGCGGAAGAAACGGCGTGCTTCGCGGTGGCCGCGCGCGACTGGGAGAAAACGGCAACCCTGGGCTCAACGGCAGTTGCCCCACTGGCGATCTGTCTGGCCCATCTCGAAGATGGCGTCTGGGAGATTCCCGGCGAACAGTTGATCGACCTGGGGCAGGAAGCCACGCCACACCTGGCAGCCTTGCTCGAGAGTCCCGATGAGTGGGCCCGCGCGCGGGCAGTGCGCGTCCTGATCGAGATCGGCGGCCCGGAAGCCGAGCAGGCCATGGCCCGCACGATCAAGGATCCCAGCCAGGAAGTGCGGCTGTCGACGGTGCTGGCGCTGTGGAAGCCCCAGGGAGGGCCGGTCGCTGCCGACATCCTGATGCGTGCCCTGGACGATGATGAGATGCTGATCCGCTCGCGAGCCGCCCGCGCCCTGGGTGAGAACGGCGATCCGCGTGCCCGCGCGCCGTTGCTCGACTTGATCAAGACCTGCCCGGGAGTGGAGGTCGATGCGACGCTGGCCCTGGCACGAATCGCGCCCGCGGAGGTCTTCCCGAAGCTGCTGGAGATGTCGGTGGAAGTAGCGACCGCGGAGGAAGCGATCGCGGCCCTGGCGGGCATCCTGGAACGTGTGCCCGGCGAGATCGACAGCGCGCTGCTTGAAGAGGCGGTGCGTCTGCATCGCGCGGTGGCCCGCGACGAGGTGGATGAAGACGACCCGGTGAAGAAGACGGACGGTTCGCGCGTGCGCGGGCTGGCCATGGCGGAACTGGGGAAGCGCGGTGTGCCATCTTGAGGCCAGCACAGGAGTTTGGGTGCTGCCAAAATGTTCAGCGTGGTTGCAGCCCTGAGTTGAACAAGCTACGTTATACTGAAGCGATATTGCCGCCGCTGCTGCAGGCGGCGAGGGGATTGTGTCGGGGCCGGGCCCTGTAGTAAAAATGAAGGGTGACCTGGAATCCCTGGAGATTCGCGACCAGGTTCTTCCCGAACTTCTTGTGCGGGCGTGAGCAGCACAGGCGCTGGAACTGCTGTCAGGAACACGTGCAATGCCT
>JBFWSD010000251.1:0-7836 GCA_050248575.1 Gemmataceae bacterium | reverse complement strand
TTCCAGCTGCTTGTGGAAGATGTAGGCGGCCTTGGGCGAGAAACCGGCCTCGGCCTGGTTGCGGAGGATGCGCAGCCCGTGGCTGGGCTTGAAGAGCACGGGATAGGGCGCGACCTGGAAGCGGGCACCGTACAGGTCCTTCAAGGGCTGCACCACGGTGGCCACCAGGTCGGTGCAGCTGCCCACGGGCTCGGCCAGGATGATCTCGGGCCGTTCGCGGTCGGCAATCTGCTCGACCTTGCCCACCAGCTCGTCGAAGCGGCAGCAGAAGCAGGCCCCGGGCACCTCTTCTACTGAAAATCCCTGAGAGCGGAGATTATTCGTGTCAACGAGATCCTGGGCCTGATCGTTAGTAACGAGGCCGACGCGCTGGCCAAGCGACTGGAAATGGCGGGCCAGCCTCGACAGGGTCGTGGTTTTGCCCGCGCCCAGGAAACCGCCCACCATGATGAAACGAAGCTTCTTCATCAGTGATCCCTGTCGGCCAAAAGAAATGGGGACCTGTCTGTCAGCATTGGTCCCCTGAATCGTCAAACCAACGCTGGGCTGCGCCCGTCTTCTTGGAGAGGAAGTGTGCGCGCTTGGTTCCGCAATCCTGCTGGCACCTGGGTGCCTTGCTGTGGGGCGGGCATTCGCCGTATACTCAAGGTCTCTCCCGCGTGCCACCCGGGCACGCACAGGCTGCGGGCTGACACCATCATACGAACCTCCTGAGAGGATCGCCATGGCTGGGATGACTACGATGCGAAGACTTGTGCTCTTGCTGGTCGTGCTTTCGGTATACCTGGTGCAAGTGGGGGCGGCCGACCCGAAGGCCGATATTCCTGCCGAGGCCAAGGCCCTGCAACAGGCCTACCAGACCGATCGCAGCGAGGCCGACAAGCTTGGCCTGACCGGCAAATATGCCCCAGTCCTCTTCGAACGCGCCGCCGAGATGGCCAAGAAGGGCGAAGCCGCCATCGCCGCGGGCCGCTTCCTCGAAGGTCGCGAATCGTACCGGGCCGCACGCTGGCAACTACCTGCCCTGCCGCAAGCCTTCCCGGCCAACGCCAGCCGCGTCTTCGGCATGGCCAAGCTGCGTCATTCCAGCCACGTCAACGCCATCGCCTTCGACAAGGAAGGCAAGCGTCTGGCTTCCGCCGGCGGCGTCTACGTGCCCAACGCTCCGCCCGGCTACGGCCGCGGTGCGGTCCGCATCTGGGACCTGGCCAACGGCCGCGAACTGATGTCCTTCAATGGCCACAACGACGGCGTGCTCGCGGTCGCCTTCAGCCCCGACGGCAAGCTCGTCGCCTCGGGCGGCGCTGACAAGCTCATCAAGATCTGGGAAGCCGACACGGGCAAAGAAGTGGCTACCTTCAAAGACCATACCGATGCCATCACCAGCCTCGATTTCAGCCCGGACGGCAAGCAGCTTGCCTCCGCCAGCGCGGACAAGACCGTGAAACTCTGGGACATGGAGGGGGAGAAGAAGCTCAAGGTCAACATGCCGGGCCACACCGGCAAGGTCAACTGCGTCGTCTTCAGCGGCGACGGCATCTACCTCGCCTCCGTGGGCGATGACGGCATTGCCCGTATCTGGAAGGCGAGCAACGGCGAGGTGCATCGCGGGCTGCGCGTGCACGCCACCAGCGCCTACCAGGTCGCTTTCAGCCCGGATAGCAAGTACATCGCTACGTGCGGGGCCGACAATCTCGCCAAGCTCTACGACCTCAACGGCGCCCAGGTGCAGATCTTCAAGGGCCATTCGAGCGCGGTCACCTGCGTGGCCTTCAACGGCGACGGCAAGCGCCTCGCCACGGGCAGCTACGACCAGGGCGTCCGCCTCTGGGATACCAGCAACGGCCAGATGGTCCGCTCCTTCCAGGGGCACGGCGGCCAGGTCAACGACCTCGCCTTCAGCCCGGATGGCATCTACCTGGCTTCCGCCTCCGACGACCAGACCATCCGCTTGTGGGCCATCGCCGATGTGGAAACCCATCGCGACTTCCTTGGCCATACCGACTTCGTCTGGTCGGCCTCCTTCAACCCGGCCGGCGATCGCCTGGTGACCGCCAGCGCCGACAAGACCGTGAAGGTCTGGGACCTGCTGACGAACAAGGTCATCCACAACCTGGAAGGGCACACTTCGCCCGTGACGGTGGCCCAGTTCAGCCCGGACGGCAAGCTGATCGTCTCCGCCGCGGGCGACAAGTCGATCCGCATCTGGGATGCGGAAAGCGGCAAGCCGCTCCACAACCTCGCGGGCCATCAAGGCACCGTCACCTCGGTCGACTTCAGCAAGGATTCGAAGCAGATCGTCTCCGGCGGCGCAGACCGGCTGGTCAAGGTCTGGGACGCCACCTCGGGCAAGGAACTGCTGAGTCTGCCCGGGCACAAGGGGATCGTCACGGCCGTCGCCTTCGATCCAGACAACAAGCACGTTTACTCGGCCAGCACGGATCACAGTGTGCGCCGCTGGGACCTGGCTGCCAAGAAGGAAGTAGCCGAATACAAAGGGCCGACCACCGCCATCAGTGCCCTCACCGTCAGCAAGGACGGGCAGAAACTGGCCTCGTGCGGCGGCGATCACGACATCTTCGTCTGGACGGTAGCCAACCCGAATACCAAGCCGCAAACGCTGTCGGGGCACGCCAGCACGGTCAGCAGCGTGGCCTTCAGCCCGGATGGCCGCTTCCTCATTTCCGGCGGGGCCGACCAGATCCTCAAGTTGTGGGACGTGGCCAACAGCAAAGAGCTGCGCAGCTTTCGCGGCCATTCCGACTGGATCAGCAGCGTGGCCTTCAGCCCGCAGGGGCACTTCGTCGTCTCGGCCAGCGTCGACAAGAAGGTGAAGGTGTGGGAAATCACCGGGCGCGAGATCGTGCCCGCCTTCGGACATCAGCTGGGCGTGGTGGCGGCGGCGATCAGCCCGGACGGCAAGCACATGGCCTCGGGGGGCCGCGACAACACGATCCGCATCTGGGACGTGGCCAATGGGGCCGAGCTGCGCTTGCTCGCGGGCCATCAAGAAACGATCACGGCTCTCGCTTTCAGCCCGGACGGCAAGTTCATCGCCTCGGGCTCGGGCGACAAGACAATGAAGATCTGGAACGTGGCCACCGGCAAGGAAGAGAAGACGCTGACCGGCCCGGGCAGCCACGTGCCCGCTCTGGCTTTCTCGGGCGACGGCAAGAACCTGGTCATCTGGGCCGCCCGCGACGACGCCAATAACAGCACCGTGCAGATCTACGAGATCAGTTCCGGCAAGCAGGTGAAGTCGTTCAACGGGCACAGCTCGCTGGTGGGCTGCCTCGCCTTCTCGCTCGACGGCAGCCTGGTCGGGCTGGGCGAACGCGAGAACGGCGTGGTTCGCTTCTGGAACGTCAACAATGCCGAGAAGCTGGGCGCCGATCTGCCTACCTTCGCGGGCGGCATCAGCGACCTGATCTTCACCCCGGACAAGAAGTTCATGATCGCCAGCGGCATGGGCAACGACCTGGGCAAGATCAAGATCTGGGAGATGGCCAACCGCAACGCCGCCAAGCACGAGTTCAAGGCGCACGACGCCCGCATCATCGCCTTCGCCGTCACCCCGGACAGCAAGTACTTCCTCACCGCCTCCGAGGACTGGACCGCGAAGCTCTGGGACGTGAACACGGGCAAGGAAGTTCGCAAGTGGGACATGGGCGTGGCCGTCCGCAACCTGGCCTGCGCCGGCCCCAACAGCCAGGCTGTTTCCGCCAACGGCAACGGCACGCTGTACCTGCTGGATCTGCCGAAGTAGTCGAGAAAGCTCGCGTACCAGTCATTTTCGCCCGCGCAGCTCCTTGAACGCCCGGCACAGGATGGGGGCCGTTTCCGGGCCGACGCTGTTGATCTCGCCGTACTGCGAACGCTTGCGGCCGTAGCAGTAGGGCGGCTTCTCGTCCCATTGCCGCTTCGGGATGATGTACCCCAGTTCGTCGTTGGCGAGGCCGATCAGCATCCGCTTCTTCGCGGTCAGTTGCTGGTAGACGATGGGCTCGATGGCGGCGTCGGAAAAGTCCGCGCCGGGGTCGGCGGGATCCTGCACGCCGCCCAGCACCAGTTCGGGATAGATCTCGCCGGGCAGGGCCGCGATCTCCAACTCCCCAAGCTTCAGCCAGGCGATCTCGGTACGCAGGCACAGTTCCTTCACCTCGTTTGCTTCGGCCGGCTTCGCCTGGTAGATGTCGCCGGTCCACCGATACGCTTGCCGCTCGACGACCTTGAGCTGCCGCGCCAGCAAATAGAGGCGGTTGGCCAATGGCAGGTAAACGTCGCGCTTCTTGATGTCGAACGGCGTGAGCGTGACGGGCTGAGCGTTGGCGAGGGCCCGCTCGGCCAGCTTGCCGACTTGCTGCCCGTAGCGTTCGGTCTTGGCGAAGGTGCCGTCTTCCAGGGGCCGGCCCGCTTCGTCCTTGACCTCGAGGCCCAGCGTGGTCAACAGTCCGCCCACGGTGCCCGTGAAGTAAACGACCGGGCAGCCCCGCTGCTTCTCCAGATAGCTCACCGTGTAGCCGACGAAATCGGCGCTCAGCTCGGTGTTTTTGCTGCCCAGCGTTTCCGGATGGCAGTTCCATTGCACGATCAGGCCCGCGGGCTTGTCGTCCTCGTCGCGAAACTCGAGGGCCGCCAGCTCATCATGCTTCACGTAGGGCTCGCGATTATCGCGCACGAGAGCCGCATCGCGGGCCGAACCGTAACGAGCCGACACCGGGCGGGCGGCTTTGTCGGCGGCCTGCACGGCCGCCACGATCCGGTTCTCGATCAGTTTCATGTAGTCGGCGTTGACGCCGCTGAGGAAAGGGTTGCTGCCCCACAGCCCCATGGAATCGGGGCCCTCGTGGTTGTGCGTGCTGGAGACGAGAACGTAGTTGAAGCCGGGCAGCCTGGCCCGCACTTTCTCGACGTTAGGCAGGAAGTAGCCCACCAGGTCAACCGCGACGAGGGCAATCTTCTCGTCGCCATGTGTCAAGACCACGGCCCGGGCCTTGAGCGGATCGTGAACTTTGGTGGCCTTGCGATTGTGGCCGAAGCCGGCCATGTAGACGGTCTTGCCCTCCTCGACGGCGGGCGTGATATCAGCCTCGCCGAAGCCGGCTTGCAATGGCTTGATCTCATTGAAGACCGAACAGGCATTTTCGCCCACGGTCGGAATGGACATGTAGGCCAGGAAAAGCGTGCCAAGTAACAAGAACAGGCCAAGCAGGGACCCGGATCGCATGTCGCACTCCTTGCGTTGATGTCTCCCGACGCGCCAGCGAGTGTTAGCCCGACGCGCCAGCGAGTGTTAGCCCGACGCGCCAGCGAGTGTTAGCCCGACGCGCCAGCGAGGGAGTCGCCTAACTCGCGCGTTCAACCAGCACCTTCCTGTCCCTCTTGAACGTAATCGATCACCTCGGTGAGGGACTCGTCGTCATCGATGTAAACATCCCAGCCCCGTTCCGTCCAGTAGTTTTGGCGGCTGCCGCGCGGCGTGTGCTCCTTGAGACGTCGGGTGCACCACGCCTTGAACTGTTCGCGCGGTATTTCAATCTCACGGTTCGGCGCAGTCACCACCACGTGCACGTGATTGGACCGGCAACTCACGGCATGCAGGCACCAGTTGCGGATGGAACAATGTTGCGTGATGGTTTGTTCGACAAGACGACGTTGTTCGCTATCGAGAAGAACGGCTTTGTCTGTCATGAGGAGTGCGGCCACAAAGGCACGCAGCGGGGCCGCGGGCTGCGCGCCGCGGCCGCGTTCGAACCAGCCGCGTCGATCGCCCGGGAGCCAGGTGCCGTAAGTCGTCCAGGTGGAGAAGTAGGCGATGGCCATGAGCGTCTCGTATCGAACCCCTCGCTGGCGCGTCGGGCTAACGGCGCGTCGGGCTAACGGCGCGTCGGGCTAACGGCGCGTCGGGCTAACATTTGGCTGCGCACTCCTTCATGTAGCGGATGCTGTCGCGGGCAATCGTCTCGGGGTCGGGGGAATAGTCGAAGACCTCGACGGAAACCCAGCCCTGGTACTGGGTGTCTTTCAGGGCCTTGAAGATGGGCACGAAATCGGTGTTGCCGAAGCCCGGGCCGCGTTTGTTGGGATCGTTGGCGTGGAAGTGGCCCGTGCGCCTGGCGTGCTGGCGGATCAGCTCGGTAACTGGCGTGGACTCGGAAGACATTGCCTTCACGTCGAGATGCAGTACGAAGCTGGGATGATCGATGCGGTCGAGGATGGCGTTGGCCTCGGCGCAGGACTGGATGAAGTCGGTCTCGGCGGGGGCGAGCGGTTCGAGGCAGAGGCGCACGCCGGCCGCGCCGATGCCATGCTTGGCCCGGTTGAAGGTGTCGACGGCGAGATCGGCGGCGCGGGCCTTGTCCGCGCCGGGCGGGATCTTGCGCTGCAAGGGCGAGCCGAAGACCATGAGATCGCCGCCCAGGTCGCGGCAGGCCTGGGCCAGCGCGATCAGGTAGTCGGCGGTCTTCTGCCGCACGCTTTCATCCGGGGCCGTGAGCTGTAGCCCCTCGGTCTTGGCGAGCAGCCAGTGCAGGCCGCACAGTTGCAGCCCGCAATCCTCGGCCTGCTTCCGCAGCGTGCGGCGCTGTTCGGCCGTCACGTCGGTGATTCGCGGGGCCAGCGTGAAAGGGGCCATCTCCAGGCCGGTGTAGCCAAGGTCGGCCACCAGTCGGCACACGCGGGCATGGTCCCAGCCTTCGAAGGTCTCGTTGCAAATGGCGTAGCGCATCAGTCGAGTCTCACGGTTCGGTATTCGTCGAGTTCGGAGCGGCGTACGGTGAGGGTGAGCGGGCCGCCGCGCTTGCCCGCCTCGCGATAGAAGTCGGCCGGGTTGTGCACCGGCTTGCCGTTGACGCGGGTGATGAAGTGATCTTGCAGGCGGGCCTGGTCGGCGGCGCTGCCCGGGATCACCTCGCTCACATAAACCCCGTCGGGCACTTTTTGCTTGGAGAAGCGCTGGCACCAGATGCTGCCGTACTCGACGCGCATGCCGCGCACGGCCGCGGGCTTCTGGGAGGCAATGATCGGCCCGGGCACATGAAACTTGTCGAGTGCGACCGTGAGCGTGCGATGCACGCCCTGGCGGGTGCGCACCTCGATCTTGGCCTGCGTGCCCGCGAGTTGCATGCCCACGTTGAGGAAGAGATCCTCGCTGTGGCGGATCGGGTGGCCGTTCACGCTGAGGATGACGTCGCCGGAACTGAGCCCGCCGCGGGCCGCAGCCGAGCCCTCGAGCACGTTGACCTCGACCTGCCTTTCATCCGAGCCGAAGCCGACGCCGAGGAAGCCGTAGGCCACTTCCTTGCCCTCGATCAGCTCGTTGAGGATGGCGCGGACCGATTCGTCGAGCGGGATGGCATAGCCGCCCGCGGTCTCGCTGCCGGAGATGGCCGCCAGGGCGGTAGTCACGCCGATCAGCTCGCCCTTGAGATTGATGAGGGCTCCCCCCGAGCAGCCCAGGTTGAGGCGGGCATCGGCCTGCAGCATCGTGCCGAAATCGTGGATGGTCCAGTCGGCGCGGTCCTGTTCCCAGAGCGACTTGCCCGGATCGCGTCGGCGCAGGTTGCTGATGATGCCCCAGGACGCGCTCGGGCTGCCGTCGCGATAGCCCGCCGCGTATGGATTGGCGATCGACAGCACCATCTGCCCTTTGCGGAACTTGTTGTCTTGCGTGATGGCGATCGGCTTCAAGGGCAGGATGGAGTTGTCCAGCACGCGCAGGATGGCCAGGTCGGAGCGCGGGTCGGCCGCGTGAATGTCGACATAGCTCCCCTTGCCGCCGGGCAGCCGCACGTAGATCTTGGTCGCTTCCTTGACGACGTGATAGCTGGTGAGGAG
>JBFWSD010000250.1:0-7839 GCA_050248575.1 Gemmataceae bacterium | reverse complement strand
CATGGCGGGCTCATTGCGATAGAGCACCACGCGAATATCCGGAATTCCCTTGTACGCAATCGGCTCGAAGGCGGGATGCAGCCGCACGCGTTGCTGGAACAGGGCCCGGTCGGGCCGCCCGCCCAGCGAGTACATCCCCGAGAGAATGTCCGAGACGTGTTGACGCAGTTCCTCACGCCGCAAGAGCTGCCCGTTGTGACGCACGAAGTGCCCGTCTTGCTTGCCGACGATGACCAGGATGCCGCGTCCGGCCGAGCCGCAATCGGGTTTGATGACGAACTCATCGTGCCGGTCGAGGACGTCCAGCCCGCGGCGCAGCTCGGAATGATATTCCACCACGCCGTACAGGTCGGGCGAGGGCACACCGATCTTGGCACAAAGCTCTTGCAGCCTGAGTTTGTCGTCGACGACGGGAAACAGGGCGCGCGGATTGTGATCGAGGATGTACGAGGCATTGCGGCCATTGATGCCGAGGATGCCGAGTTCTCTGAGCTGCCTCGCGGCGCGGAAGAGCCAGAACATGAATCGCTTCGCTCCAAATGTTTAATGACGAATGTTGCATGCCCAGAGGGCCGCCGTCATTGCCCGGAGGGCTGCAGGAAGCAACGGAACCGGAACAGTTCCGAGAGCCGGTAGCCCGTGTAGCGGCCGATGACCAGTTGCAACGCGATGATGATGCCCAGGCTCTCCGGGAACAGGAACATGTGATGCACAAGGGACTTCCAGCTGAGCAGGACCGCCACGCTCACGGCGATCAAGAGCGTGCCCGCCAGCGTCTTCAACGACGACCAGGCCCCGTCTTCCGTCTCCAGCGTCCAGAAGCGTTCGATCATGCCGGTGAGGATAACGATGGGGAAGAGGGGCAAATACTTGCTGGCGGCCAGGTCGTGCATGTTGGCGGCCACCACCGTGCCGATCAGCACCAGCACCACGAAGCTGAGCATCACCGAGGTGCGCGGCACTTGCAGAAGCTGATAGCGATCGAGCGTGCGCCGCATCGTCCAGCCCACCACGATCAGGGCGGCAAACACGGCCAGCCCGTAGAAGCTGTCGATCTCGCGGAAGGCCAGCCCGACCAGCGCCGGCGCGAACGTGCCGAACGACTGGATGCCGATCAGGTTCCGGTAGATGCACACGATCAGGGCGGCCAGGGGCAAGAGCAGCAGAAACTTCACCAGTTGCTGTTCGGTGGGTGGCAGCGAATCGAGCGAAAGCTGCTTGACCCAGCGGCGCATTTCCGAAGGGGGCACGTTTTCCTCGGCGCTGGCGGGGTCGTCCTTGGCCGTGTGTTCGACGAGGAAGGCGCAGTTCAGGTTCTGCACGTGTTTGCCGCGCACCACGGGGTGATCGTCGTAGGAGAGCACCAGATAGGTGGAAGGCACGCGGCCCAGCCGATGATAGAAGGGGCACAGGGGCATCCAGTGCTCGCGGACCCAGGCCTCGGCCCAGTAGTGCGTGGTCTGTTCGCGGCCCCGCGCCAGGGCGAGACCGGTGACCACCCGGGCCGGAATGCCGCGATTCCGCAAGAGGGCCACCAGCAAGCGACTCTTGGCACGCGCGTTGCCCCCGCCATTCCGCATGCATTCCAAGGCGGACAGCGCCGACAGGCCAACGCTGGGCTCATTGGAAATCTCGGTGTCCACGTAGCGAAAGAGCGCGGAAACCTGGTCATAGTGACTTTCGCGGCCCGTCACGAGCCGGCGTGCCAGGCCCGAGATCTCCGCGTGATCGGTTTGCACATTGGCTTCGCTCTGCAGATGCTCGCCCGGAATCGGCTCGCCGTAGTAGAGAGGGCTGCGGTCGGCGCGGATGCTACCCGGCAGCGACATGTCGCAGTAGAACTCGTAGATTGCGGAAAACGTACCCGGCTCGACGCCGCCGCGCTGCGACCAGAGCACATAGCGCTTCGAAGGATCGGAGGGCGTGCCCAGCCGCTCGGCCAGTTCGGCGGAGTTGAAGGATTCATTCTTGATGTGCTGGCGTTCGAAGTCCGGTGGGGCCAGCGTAACCAGCCTCGCCTTCGAGGTCAGGCAGCGGCCGTTCACCTTCATGGTGACCTTCCAGGTACGTGGATCGCGGGGGACGAGGGCCTCGTCCCCGAGAACCTGGTAGCGGCCGCCCATCAGTGTCAGCGACAGGATCACCAGCCCGACGGCCGTGACCGTGCACAGTTTCGTCCGTGACATGTTGCTCTTCTCCGTCCTTGCCCGGGGTTCCGGCCCGGGCCATCACTCACTTCATTCGCCGCCGATCAGTTCGCTGTCCCACTCGACGTGGAAGCGAAGGTCGTCGCGCTGCCCGGGGGCTACCAGCAGGTAAGCCACGTGGCGGCGGCCATCCCAACAAAATGTCCAGTCATGGTCGGGCAGCTTCGTGCGCAGCCTCGGCGTGGCTCCCGCCGGCCCGCTGGGCAACTCGACCTCCGCAAAGAGCAGAGGCACGAGCCGATCGCAAGTCTTGTCTTCATCGACGACGAGCCCGGCAAGTCGTCCGTTGGCGGGCACCTCGGCCCGGTAGCGTTTCGTTTTCGATTCGTGCGTTTCCTCGGGCACTCTCAGTCGGATAGTGTTCCCTTGCAGACGCGGCTTGACCGCGGGCAAGGCATCCTCTGGCCGAGCCGGCAAGGGCAGCTTCAGCCCTGGATCGCCCCACAGGCTGAACGCCCAGGCCGAACGCAGGTTGACTGCTGTCAAACGGGCGTCGCTGCCGAGCCGCTTCTCCTTCAACTGGGCGTAGCAAACGAGGAAGTTCTTGGCGTGCCGCAACGAGCCCCCCAGCGTTTGCCGTTCATAGAGAAGGGCATTGAAATACGAGAGCGCGAAGGCGCCGCCCGAGGCCGAGTAGATCCGCGTCGAGGAACCGACCACGCCCAGCACGCCGCGTTCGAACAAGGACGCTGTCTTTTCGGGCTGCAGCACCAGGCAGCTTTGCAGGAAGAATAGCCCGGGCTGCAGCCGCTCGTCCCATTCCGGGAAGCCGTAATTCTTGATCAGCGTGTTGTGGTGCCCTTCCCAGAGGAAGATGTCTTGCCTGGGCAAGAGCCGGCGCAGGTCGCCCGGGTTGACATCATCGCCAAAGAAGGCCGTGGTCTGGAAGCCGCGATTCCCCAGTTCCTTGGCGGTGGTGCGCGAGAAAGTCTCGAGCAAAGGCAGCTCCCCTGCCGAGTTGCTGGCGACCAGAGCCCGGAAGGGCTCATTCGCCGCGCGGGGCCGCCACAGCCTCTGCCCGGCCAGCATCAGGTTCACGACAGCCGGATCCTGGTGGAACAGCCTGCCGACCGCGTACGTGTAGGGCTCGGTTCCGGTCGGCGTGGTTGGCTCCATCTCGATGTACTCGTCCTTGCCGCGAACGGGGTTCAAACGGCGCTCGACGGGAATGGCGGCCAGATCTGCGGCCAGCAAGAGATGATCGCCGCACAGGTGGAAGCGGCGTTCGGCATCCTCGACGATCGCGGCAACGTCGCTGCCGCTTGCGTTGCTCAGCAGGAGCAAGCCGCGGCGCGAGACTGCCAGCCACGGGGCCAGCGGCGACATGGCCCCGTCGGAGAAGCGATCGGCCGGATTCGCGACGATGAGATCGCGAATCGGCCCGCGTTCCTTGAGGCGGCGCACGCAGGCGGCCTGCACCGCCTTTTCATTCTGGAAGCGTTTCACGCGCCAGGGGGCCACTGCCTGCTCGGGGATGGACACGTCTCCCACGGCATATATCCAGTGGGTGCCTTGCTCGTTGAGGAAAGCGAGCAGTTCGGCCCGTGTTTCCTGGTTGTCGCGGAAGACATAGAGAGGGGCTTGGGCCAGGCCGGCCAGGCAAGCAGCCTGCAAGAGCAGGCGATAGGGCCGCTGCGGGCAGACCACCACGCGCTTCGCTTGGGGCAGCAACTCGGCCCACAGTCCGAAGGGCGGCCCGCGCCGCCAGTCGATGTGTCGGCCCGACAAATTCAGAGGGTTGCGCAGCTTGCGGCCCATGGCCGCGCCGGCGCCCACACTGATCAGCTCGGTGGGCTGATAATCTTTCAAGAATGCTTGCAGGTGGGGCCTCGCCCGCTCGGAATCGAGCAAGAAGACGCCGGGATGACGTGAAGCCGCCAGCGCCGCGCCAAGCACGACAAGTTGCTCGGCGTCGGCAGGATGCCCCAGGAAGACAACGCGCTCGGCCGCACGCGGCGCAGCCTGCTTCTCGGCCGCACACAGGGACGGTCCAAGGACGACGAGCCAAAGTAGCGAGAGCAGCCTGGCCATCTGGGTCTTCTCGTTCCGAGGGCGGATCGGGAAAGCCGCCCGAAGAAGATGAGTGCCGGGCTCGACGCGCAAGCGTCGGCCTCAACGCGGCGGCATTATGACTTGGCGTGCCGCAAAAAAACAAGAGAAGGTGAGAAAGGTGTTACCCGGCTTCGGGACCGGGCTGCGCGGCCAGCTCAGCCTGCCGCTGCGCCTTCTTGACGGCGCGATAAAACAGGCAACCCAGGCCGGTCATCAGAAGATACGGCATCCCACCCATCAGGTAGATGCTCAGCTCGTAGGCGCGAACCTCCTGCATCGGATCCTTGGCATCGTCGGCCGAAGCCCCGTTCTTGGCGGCATCGGCACACATCGGGCAAGCAGAAACGCTGCCCGCACCGATGACCAAAAGAACGAGAATCGCCAGGAATGTTCGCATGGGGATAGTATAGCGAGATTGCAGCCCGCGGGTAGAGAGACCTCATCCGTACAGCTGATACAGCATCAGGTAGACGATCACACCGGTCACGGACACGTAAAGCCAGATGGGCAGTGTCCACTTGGCCAGCCGCACATGGCTCGAGAGCCGGTCGCGCAGCCCGAAGTACGTGGTGATCAAGACCAGCGGGGCCGCCGCGATGGCCAGGATCGTATGAGATATCAAGATCGTGAAATAAGCGTAACGGGGCGCCCCCTGCGTGGTGAACGGTGTGGGCGTGCCCCCTTTCACTGCGAAGTGATAGTAGAGATAAGAACCGAGGAAGACGGCCGAGACCACGACCGCCGATAACATGCAGATCTTGTGCATGGTGATGCTGCGGCCCTTGATCGCCAGGAAGCCGACGACGACGAGCAGGGCACTGATGCTGTTGAGCACGGCGTTGACGGCGGGCAGGTCCCCGGGACCGATCATGGCTGCTCCTCGAGCAGCTCGCGAATCCGCTGCTTCAGTTCGGGCAGCTGGCTGACCGGATTGCCCTTGTCATCAGCGCGGCGGCCCTCGAAATAGCCGCGAATGTGCCCCTTGCGGTCCACCAGCATCAGGCGGCTCGAGTGAGTCACTTCGTTGCCCGGCGTGCGTTCCTTGCCCGTATTCTGGAAGACGGCCAGGTGGAAGTTCTTCTCGATCAGCTGGTAAAGCTTGTCCTGGTCGCCCGTGAGAAAGAGCCAGCGCTCGTCGGCCGCGCCGAACTGCTTTGCATAGTCGCCAAGCACTTCCGGCGTGTCGCGCATGGGATCGACGCTGAAGCTGACCAGCCGGAAGCCGGGCTGATCCGCAAACTCGGCATTCAGTTCGGCCATGGAGCCAGTGACTTGCGGGCAAGCCTGCGTGCAACAGGTGAAGACAAACGAGGCGACCCAGACCTTGCCCTCGAGCTCGCTGCGCGCGAAGGGCTTGCCGCTGCGTTCGGTGAAGGAGAAATCAGGAACGTTGCCCAGATCGGGCAACGGCTGCACGCTCTGTTGCACGGAACGGCTGGAGAAATAGCCCGCGGCCGCCACGCCGATCAAGATCAGTCCCACGATGCCAAACAGATGCTTTTGCATTTTGGATTGTGGGTTGTGAATGATAGATCTTGATCAAAGCTAAAATCCAAACTCCAAAATCGACATTCACTTCATGTGCCAGGCCAGCACTATGTCGGGCAGTAGCACGAACAGCATCAGCACGCCCAGCACCATCGTGGGCACGATCATGAAGTAAACGTAGCCCCAGTCCCACTTCAGGTGCATGAAGATGAAGGCCACCAGCAAGGCCTTGATGACCGCCACCCCCAGGATGATGGCAAAGCCCTGCACCTGCGTGAGAGACGGCTCGTCGGCGGTGACCGCGCCGTTGACCACGAACGATATGATCGTGAACACCGACAGGGCCACAAAGACCGCCAGATAGGCCACCACGCTCGGGCCATGATGGGCGTGCGCGTGTTCGCTGTGCTCGGCCATGACTTTCTCCAACAATCGTCGTTAGACGAGGTAAAGCAACGGGAACAGGAAGATCCACACGATATCGACAAAGTGCCAGTACAGGCCGGTCAGTTCGACCAGGCTCTCGTGCTGCGTTCCGAAACGGCCAAGCACAGCCATGATCAGGATGATGGCAAACACCACCAGCCCGCCCAGCACGTGCAAAGCGTGGAAGCCGGTCATGGCGAAGTAGCACGAGGCCCACATGTTACCCCACGGGATCACCGGGCTGACGTGGATCTCGGGGTTCAACTCGTGCAGCTTGTGCACGCGCTCGCCAAGTTCTTCCGGGCTCATGGCCCGCAGGCTCTTCTTGCTGGCCTCTTCCAGTTCGGCAAGAAGCTTGTCGGCCTCGGCCTGAGCAGCCCCCCCAGTTTTCTCTTTCTTCACGTGTTCGAGTTCTTTTTCGACGGCGATCAAATAGTCGCTGCCCCGCTGCCCCTCGAGGTTGTCGAAGATGCGACCGGGCAAGATGCGATGGTCCCACTTCGATTTGTACTCGATGCCCTTGATGAACAGGAAGACGCCGCCCAGAGCGAGTGTGACCACCAGGAAGAGGACAGCGTTCTTGACGTTGCCCTGGCCCAGGCTCCAGTGGGCCAGCACCACGGTCAAACTGCTGCAGATGAGCACGAACGTATTGAGAGCGCCGATCCATTCGACCAGGTGCACCTGCGTTGGCGTTGGCCAGGCGTGATGCTTGGCCTTCTCGTAGCTGGCCTTCTCGGCGGCGGACATCTGCTTGACCTGTTCGTGGCTCTTGTGCTCGACCATGGTCGGCTGGCCGATGCGCAACACCACGTAGGTGCCGATCAGGCCCGTGAAGAACATGATTTCCGTGACCAGGAACAGCCACATGGCGAGCTTGCCGTTCGGGATCGGCATGCCCATCTGAACCGCCGGTTCATCGTGCACCGCATGTGTCATGACATTCCTCAAACAGTGGCCAGTGGCTGGTAGCCAGTGGCCAGAAACCCATTATCGGGGTCAGTGGCTCGTAGCCAGTGACCTGAAAGTTCCATCGGATCCTCACGGCCACCGTGGCCAGCAAACCGCATCCTCACCATGGTCACTGGCCACTGAGCACGGCCAGGGCCAGCAATGCTGGCAAGTAAATCAGCGAGGCCCGCAGCACACGGCGAGCTCGCGGTACCGTGCGCTCGCGCGCGAAGCCCACGGCCGGATACAGGAAGAACCCACCCAGCAACAACGCGCCCGTCAAGTAAACCGGGCTGGCCAGCCCGAGCGTGATCGGCATCAGGCTGGCCGGAATCAGTGCCAGGCAGTAGCCAACCATCTGTCGACCCGTCAGGACTCCTTCCGGGTCGACCACGGGCAGCATGAGCAGCCCGGCACGTTCATAGTCGTCGCGGTACATCCAGGCAATTGCCAGGAAGTGGGGCACCTGCCACAGGAATACGATGACAAACATCGTTAGCGCCTGCGTGTCGAAGCTGCCGCGCACAGCCGTCCAGCCGATCACCGGCGGCAATGCGCCGGGCACCGCCCCCACCAACGTATTCAGCGTGGTGCGGCGTTTGAGCGGCGTATAGATCAGCACGTAAGCGGCAAAGGTGAACGCCGCCACCCCTACCGTGAGCGGCTGGTGCAAGGTTGCCCACAGATAAATCAGCCCGATGAAAGTCAGCACCAG
>JBFWSD010000249.1:0-7862 GCA_050248575.1 Gemmataceae bacterium | reverse complement strand
AGCGCCGTTCCCAGCCGATGAGCCAGGCAACTCCGGTGCTGCTGCTCGATACCATGGGCGAACTTGGCGCTGTCTACGATCTGGCCGACGTCGTGGTCCTGGGCGGATCCTTGACGCCGGGCGGCGCCGGGCACAATCTGCTGGAACCGGCCGCGCGGGGCAAGCCAGTCGTTGTCGGTCCTTACATGCCCTCGCAAGCGCCACTGCTCGCTGCGTTCCTGCACAACCATGCGGTCGTCCAGGCCGGGCCGCGCGACCTTGCCCAGGTCATCGATCGTCTGCTGTCTGACTCGACGCTGCGAAATCAGATTGGCAACAACGCCAGGGAACTCCTCGGCGCCAGGCGCGGGGCGGCGGTAAAGACCTGTGCGCAGCTTGGCCCCTTGCTGCCGACCCAGCGTCTGCAGCCCGTCAGGCAGCCATCCGTCGTCAAGCGTTGCCTGAAAGCGGCGGCGGCCACGCGCCTTGGTCAGTGGCTGCTCACCGCGCAGGGGCGGCGGTTCACCAGCTGGCCAGACATCCGCGCGCGCCTCGGCAAGCCGCAATCGTTACTTTGCCTGGGCAACGGACCTTCCTCGGAAGACCCGCGCATTGGCAACTGGAAGTTTGATCGCCTGTTCCGCGTGAACGCGCGCTGGCGCGGCCGAGGCTTCCTGGCCGCTCCTGATGTCGTCTTCACAGGAGACTACCGCGCCCTGTACGAGTGCAGCGATTGCCTGTTCGGTTTCCGAACCGTCGGCGAGGAAACGTTGATGTTGCTTCGGCAGCGCTTCAGACCCTGGCGGCGCATGGAGTATTTTACTTACGAACGCCTGGGCCGCGAACTTGACGAGGACAGGTGGGGGGCGCGGCCCAGCAATGGCGTGGTCATGGTCGCCGCCGCAGTAGCTCTACAGCCCGAGCGGCTGATCATTGCCGGCATCGATCTCTTTCAGCATCCTGCTGGTTGCTACCCTGGGAACACGGACATCCCGAATCGGTATCATCCCGCCCATGACCGCGCGGTCGAGGTGGCCATTCTTCGGCAATTGCTCGCCAGCTATGACGGTGAACTGATCGTCATTGGCGCGCCGCTCTCGCGGGCACTGGAACACTCTGACCTACCGTGCCGGGCTGGTTCGTTGCCCGCCAGCGTGGTTTGCTGAGACGCGCCTGGCAACTGCCCCTCGCGAGCAGCGCAAGACGAATGGCGTCGGCGCGCCGGCGCGTGGAGTCATTCGAAGCGTGAGCAGCAGCAAGACGAAGATGGCCCAGGTGGTAGCGCCTGCCCATTGCAGCCACGCCGAGATTTGCACTCCAACCAGGGCGGGATTCATCGGCCCGCGTAGCAAGATGAGCGTGAGAGACAAGAGCAGTAGAGAGACAGGGCCTCGCGCGGATCCCGAGAGCACGGCCGCACATGTCAGTGCCAGGGCCGGCAAGACTGCCACGCAGTGGGGCAGCCAGGTAATGGGTGAGATCAGCAGCATGAGTACGAGCAGCGCCGCCGTATAGTAAATCCGTTCTCCCGTCACACCAGTCTGAGCGTCTTCACCCCACCACAATACCGCAACGGCCAGCAGCAAATTGAACACCAGGACCGCCACGGCCGCGCTGGCAGGTGACAGTTCCAGGGCCGGTATCTCCACGAGAATCCGTCCCAGCGTCGGTTTCAGCGCGAGGTTGCGCACTTCCTCGGGCCCCAGCACGCCGATGCGCGGGTCTCCGGATTTCAGCGCTCCTTGCAGGTGAGTGAACCAACTCTGCAAGTGCTTGCCAAAAGAAGCCGGCCCCTGCCAGAAAAGCGGCAGGGCCAGGAAAACGACGGCCGCCGCGCAACCAAGCAAGGCGACGCGCCACTGCCGACGCCAGACGAAATAGAGCAGCAAGAGGGCAGGCGTGCACTTGAGCGCGACGGCTTGCCCGAGCAGCAAACTTGCCGACACGTTTCGTTGTGCGAGCCAGCAATACACGGCGGACCAGGTAAGGGCAATCACAATGAGATTGGCGCCGCCGTCCTGAAGGTCGCGCAAAATGGCGCGACTCGAAAGAAGCAAGAGTAGCCCGGCCAGCGCGAGTGAGAGATCTGCCGAGAGCCCGTGGACCTGGCGCGCCGCGGAGACACTGAGAGCCACGATCACGCCGAGCGCCAGCAGTCCCAGCGTGAGGTGAACGCGAAATGCTGCTTGCTCTGACAGCAGGGCCAAGGGCGCGTGCACGAGTGCCCAGTAAGGCGTATAGGGTATGTTCAAGCCGCCGTGATACAGGAAATCACCGGCCAGGAACATCCGCCCCCACGCGCGATGATTGCGGAAGTCGCCATCGGCTTCCAGCGTGGCCAGGCCGCGATAGCACCAGACCAGACCCAGGGCAAGGAATAGCAGGCAGAGTCGTTTCATGCCGCACCCGCTCGGTGAAGGAGGCGCGAACGTGCGGCGGCCGCTTTACCCAGGACTTCAAGAAGTGTCCGGTAGTGGTGCTCGAAGTTCCAGGCAGAAGCGGCACGTTGCGCTGCCCGGGCACAGAGAGCGCGTCGAGCAGGGTCGCAAAGATCTTCCATGCAGCGAGCGAGCTCCCGTTCATCGTGGGGATCGTCGAGTATGTGGCCGGACTGTCGCACATGGGGCAATTCGCCTGCGCCGTTGTACCTCGAGGTGATCACCGGTAATCCACAGGTGAGCGCTTCCAGGACTACCAGAGAGCAAGGATCGTAGAAAGTTGGATGAACCAGGAGATCGACCGCAGCCAGGATCTCGCCGATATGGTCCTTGTGGCCAAGCAGACGGAGTCGAGCGCCAACGCCAAGCCAGGTCGCCTGAAGACGCACCCCCCGTGTGCGCGGATGCCCCACGACGACCAGGAAAAAAGAAAGCCGCTCAGGCAATCGTCGCAGGGCACGCAGCACGGTGCCAATGCCCTTGAGTGAATAATTCATGGCCGCGAATACAGCGACTGTGGCCTCGGCAGGGATTTGCCAGCGAGCGCGTAACCGTCGGCGGCAATCTGCTGCCGCGGGCAACCGGATACGCGCCGGATCGATTGCGCTCGGAACGACGTGTAGCCGATCCCTGGCCATCGGGAACCGTTCGAGAAAATGGTCACGAACCATCTGACTGTTTACCACAATCGCGGGCCGATACTCTCCGTATTGCCGCTGTTCCAGACGCAAGAAGGACCAATAGGCGGGGTCGGTCCATTGCTGACACTTGACCAGCAGGCGGCCCAGCGCGGTGCGCGGTACACGACGATTGCCCAGCGCAGTTTCTCGATAAAGCCCTCCCTGTGGGAAGAGGATATCCTGGCCCCAGGTCTTGTCAAAGCCCATGGACACATCATGGGGCACCGCGCGCAGAGAACGCAGGCAGGCAGTGCCGAACAGCCAGGGGCGACGGTACCGCCAGGGAGCGTCCGGCCCACGGACGCGAAAGCATTGCACCTTGTCGGGGACCTTCTGCGCGTTCCAGGTCCAGGCATGCCACTGTACCTCGTGGCCGTCGCGGACCAGGCGTCGAGACAGGTCGAGGATGTATCGCTCACAGCCTCCTTTGCTCGGTTGTACGTGGGGGTGACACAGTGCGATCTTCATGAGTCGGCCCTCTCGACCCGATAGAGGCAGATCTGGCACTGATTTCCAGCCGAGGTCTTGCCCGTTGAAAACGAGCGAGCAGGAACGATGTGGAGATTGCTGAGCTTGCTGTCCCAGTCGTCAACCAGGTTCGCGCTGATGAACACATTGGGCAACACGATCCAGCCAACGTTTGGATATCGCGCCACCAGAGCTGCGATGGACTCGGCGCAGGGTTCCGGCTTGTACTGCCACCAGCGATTTCTTTTTTCCAGGCCGCCATGGAAGGAAACGAGGCCATCGGGATCGAGGATCATCTCTTCATGTTCCAGGTGTCGCTGCAGCCAGGCGGCGGCGCGGCGTTCGCCTATTTGTTCCGCATGCAAGGGAGTCAGCACGTGCGGTAAGCGCCACAAGGTAATGAGAAACAGGGCTGTCACCGCCAGCGCGGTAGGCCGCCAGAGGGGCGCCAAGAAAGCTGCCCGGCTGTACACAAGCTGGCCCAGCTTGTGCAACACGGCCAGCAGCCCAGGCCAGACCCAGAAACTGGTCAGCACCGCCGTGGGCAGCACATGCCGCGGATCCAGGTATCCTTTTCGCGCATAGAGCAAGGCGGGCAGCAAGACCAGGTTTACCACGAGCAAGCAGCTGATGACCTGGTAACCGCGGTCCAGCAGAAACTGGCGACGTTGCACTACCAGGCCGATCAGAACGAAAACCAGGATCAAGCGCCCCACGTCCATGCACCAGCCGGACCAGAAACGCAGCAGGCCCTTGATCATCATGCAGGGCCAGGAATTCACGTCGAGGCTGCGTCGTTCGAATTCAGCCTCGAGGTTCGAGAGCAGACTGTTGGCGTAGAGCTGCCGGTCGAGAGTCGGGCACATCGATTCAGCGCCGGAGAGCGAATGAAAACTCCGCGTCAGCACCTGGCCGCGGATTATCATGTACGGAACGCACAGCAGGGCAGCCGAGCAAGCGAGAAGCAGTAACAGGCGCGCGTGGTGGCGCTGCCGCGCATACAGCAACTGCCCGCCAAGGAGCAAGGCGGCGTAACATACGACTTGCAAAGCTTCGGGGCGAACCAGGTAGCCCAGCCCGCCAGCAAGCCCGCAGCCAATGGCGTCGATGGCCTTGCCGGCACGCAAGACACGCACGGCGAAATAGCACGACAGGATCAGACAGGCCAGGGCCGGCACGTCGCTCAGGGCATTGCTGCGCTGATCTACCAGAAACGGCGAAACGGCCAGGCACCAGGTGCCGACCAGGGCCGCAGGCATGCCCAGTAACTCTCGGCCAAGCAGCAAGCAACCAAGCGCCAGCACGATCCAGGCCAGGGCTCCCGCCAGCTGGGCGGCCCGGATCCACGACTGGAAGTCGTTGCCGGGCTGAAAAATGTCCAGGCAGCGTTTGCTGGCCAGCAGCAAGAGCGGATAGCCAGGATGGGGATCGTAATACTCCATCACCGTGAGCGCGGGCACGTACGCGCCAACGCCATCGAGCCAGGAGCGCAACAGCGGGCCGTGCCTCGACCAGGCGCCGCGATAGCAGCGCGCGGGCTCAAGGTTGCCCAGATCGCGCGCGTAATCGATGAAATGCAAACCGTCCGGGCTCACCCCTACGGTCAGGTAACTCTTGACGAGACCCGCGACCAGACCCAGAACGACCACCATCACCGCAAGCAGCAAATGCCGCCGTGGCCTCGATTCGCCCGCTTCAGCGATCTCGTCGTTCATGACGCGATCCTTTCTAGCTGGGTCAGCCGGCCGGAGCCAGACAAGTCCGACAGGAGATCGAGCCACCGATGCGCGCCGACTTCGACGCTGTGGTGCTGGAGACAAAGGAGCCGGGCACGCTGCCCCTGGCGCTGACGTAACGCGGGATCGGCAGCAAGCCGGTGGATGGCACGGCACCACTCCTGTGCGGTTGCGGCCAGAAAGCCAGTCTCGCCGTGCCGTACGAACTCAGCCTGCACGCCCACGGGATTGGCCACCGTGGGCAGACCGGCCGCCATGTATTGGAGGATTTTCAGGCCGCACTTGCCGCGGCTCCAGCGATCGTCGGGGAGCCAGCTGATACCAATATCCGCGCGGGCGAGTCCCTCGGCTTCGCTGTCTGGCGACCAGGTCTGTGGGCACACTTCAACATGTCTCAGCTTGATAAAACGGTCGCAGATCAACCGAAGACGAAGACCGGGAATCCGACGCCCGATTTCCTCGAGCAGTTCGCGACAGCGTTCGAGCCCCTGTAGTGTGCTGGCAGAACCGATCCAGACTAGTTCAACCCCCTGCTTGCGAAAGTGCTCTGCCTGGACGTAGGGGTATGGATCGACACAGGTGGGGATGACGCGAACCCGCTCCGGACTTGCCCAGCGACACGCGATCTGGCGGAGAAAAGGATTGCCCGCCACCACCGCGTCACAGGCTAAAACCAGGGCCGCGAATCGTCGCCGCCGCGCGGGCGCCTCGGGTCCGCGCCGATCGTAGGAATCATTCATGAAGATGGCGTCATCGAAATCGAACACCAGCTTCGATACCAGCCGGCGCAGTGCCTGCAGGAGCAAAGGGGACAGCAACCGCCGTTGTACGATGAGCACGTCGCCACGGGCCAGTTCCCAGCAGGTCTCCGGCCAGCGACGCCAGTGCGGCGGTGGACACACCAGTTGCAGGGAGTGCCCGCGCCGTTGCCAGGCCGCGCGGAACGCTTCGATCCGATAGCGGCAACAGACATGGTCGGGGGCGTCGACCAGGGCGATCAGGCGCACGCTCTTTCCTCCGTTACGAGCTCGGTTTGACATTCCAGGCTCGGTCGCAGCACGCCGGGCATCTTGCCAGTGAAGTCGCCGCGCGATGTATTGGCGCCGCCGTCGTCCACGACCTGGAATGACAGGGCATCGCGCGCAAAACAGTGCGCCCGGAATGGGCGCGGCGTGGCCACGCCGAGGCTCACCAGCAGCGTCCCTTCAGCAAGGAAATTGCCAGGCACACGCACCCGGCAGCGGTAGCGTCCGACCGGGCGGGGCCGCCGCTGCCAGTCGTCAAGGCCGTGCACGACAAACGCTTGCACGCCCTGGCCGGTCTGCACGTGAAAGCTGGGCACCAGCACGTGACCGGCCTCGAGCACGTCGAACTCTGTTTCAAGTAGCAAGGGCGCTCGAATGTCGACCGCGCTCGCGGGCAGCCCGTTCTCTGCGGCGGCACGCGCGGCACGGAGCCTGACCAGATGATTGCCCGGCGCGGCGTCGAGCTCAGGCCATTCGCGCTGCGCGCACAAGCCGTGTCCGGAGCGCAGATACGCTTCCACCACGCTGCTGGACGGCCCATCGGCGACAAGCTGGCCCGCTTCGAGCCAGAGGGCACGCTTGCACCAGCGCGTCACCATGGCCAGATCGTGCGAGACCATGACGACGGTGCGGCCGTTCGCAGCGACCGTCTCCAGCTGTTCCAAGTATTTCCGTTGAAAGTCCGCGTCCCCCAGCGCCAGCACCTCGTCCACGAGCACTACGTCCGGTTCCAGATTGGCGGCCACGGCGAAAGCCAGACGCAGGTACATCCCCGTCGAATAGCGTTTGACCGGTACGTCGAGAAAGCGGGCCGCCTCCGCCAGTTCCACGATGGCGTCGAACTTCCGGTTGATCTCGCGCCGCTTCATGCCGAGGATGGCGCCGTTGAGGAAGATGTTCTCGCGGCCGGTGAGTTCGAGATGAAATCCGGCTCCGGCCTCGAGCAGGCTGCCCACTCGGCCACGCACCAGCGCGCGGCCTTCACTGGGCGCGGTGATGCGAGCCAGCACCTTCAGCAAGGTTGATTTGCCCGCGCCGTTGCGGCCAACCAGTGCGACCAGCTCACCCGGGTTGATGCGGAAACAGACCTCTTTGAGAGCCCAGAATTTCTCGGCGCGTTGTGGCCCGCGGCCGCGGCGCAGCAGGCGCGCCAGCGTTTCGCGCAGCGTCTGGTAATCGAGTAGCTGGCGACGCTGCAAGGAATAGGCCTTCGACAAATTCTCGACATGTATCGCCGAGTGCATCGACCGTCCCCTGAATGTCGTTTGTGCTTGGCTGCTAGTCTTTCACGGGAAGCCTGTCAAGAGGGATCGCAGATGGAGCAAAACCCGGAGGTGCCGCCAGCTGCGTCGTTTGTCCCGGTTCCCCTTCTTGCCCGTCGCCGCGGTCTTGCCCTTGCATGACTGGGCGAGGCTCGGTATCTCCCGCCCAGTTGCGTGTCTGCGTCCAGTGGATGTGGTGCCATGCGAAACGTCCTGGTCATCCGGCCTGGAGCCATGGGAGATGTGTGCCTGACGATTCCAGTCGTGCGAGCCC
>JBFWSD010000248.1:0-7867 GCA_050248575.1 Gemmataceae bacterium | reverse complement strand
TTTCGCGCGGGCGGGCTGCGACCTGATCGTCGATCATTGCTTGCCCGACGCGGAAGCCTACCAGCACCTCGCCGGGCTGCTTGCCCCTCTCGACGTGGTGTGGGTAAGAGTCACCTGCCCGCCCGCTGTCCGCCGCGAGCGCGAGCTTGCCTGCGGCAAGCATCGCGTCACCGAGGTGCTGGGCCTCGCCGACGAGGTCTTCGACGGGCTGCCTTACGACTTGCACGTCGACGGCACGGTGGACGCCGAGCGCGTCGCCGCCGAGATCCTTGCCTTTGTCGAGGAACGACCCTTGCGCGGGCGGCCCCTGGCACGCGTGGTGCCGCACTCGTTGCCCGGGCGGGCAGCGACTCCTGGGCACGTCGTCTTGCTGGTCGGCCCTTCGAGCGCGGGCAAGTCGACCTTGTGCCGCGCGGTGCAAGAGCTATCGCCCGAGCCCTGGCTGCAAATGGGCATCGACACCATGATCGATTTCCTGGACGACAAGTATATCGGCATACCCAGGAGCGCCGCCGAGGTCCAGCAGTTCATGCCCAGCCCGGCGGCCAGGCTGGGCGAGTTCATCGTGCCCGCGGGACCCAGCCCGGACAATCCGCACCCTTTCATGATGTCCCAGTGGGGCAAGGTCGGCCGCCTGGGCTGCAGCGGCCTGCTCGCCGGCATCCGCGCCGCCGCCGAGCTTGGCTACCACGTCATCTCCGATCAGATCCTCTTCTTCCAGGACTGGCACGACGAGCTGCGCGCCGAGCTGGCGCAGTTGCCCGTCACCTGGGTGCGGCTGCGGATCGATCTCGAGGCCCTGCGCGAACACGAGCGCCGCCGCGGCGATCGCCTGGTCGGCTTTGCCGAGTCGCAAGAACGGCAGATGTTCAGCCAGGTGAACTACGACCTGGTCCTCGATTCGGGCAAGCTCGCGCCCGAGGAAGAAGCGCGGGCCATCCTCGCGCACCTTGCCCGCTGACGAAATCTGCTGGCGAACGGCCGCGCCGCGGTTATGATTCAGCCGTCCGAACCTTCACCCTGCGCGAGTCAATCATGTTCATCCGCTTCCTTGCCGCAGTCCTGGTCGGGATCGGCGTGGCCGTGCTGGTCATCTTCGCTCTCGAAAAACAGCAACCGAGCGACAAGCCCGCGCCGGTCAACGCCGACGCGCCGAAGCCCGACAAGCAGCCGCCTCCCAGGGCGGAACCGCGCAAGGTCAAGCTCAAGGTGCTGATGCCGCAGGCCGACGCCGAGCTGCGCATCGACGGCAAGGACGTCCTCGGCGAGGGCGGCGAGCGCGAGACCACCATCACCGTCGAGAAACCACGCACCGTGCAGATCGAAACGCTCTGGGAACTCAATTCTTACACCAAGAAGAAGCGCCTCGGGCAGGCCAAGCTCGACGATCAGCCCGTCGTGGTCGTTGATTTGCGTGAGGCCAATCCCGATTCCCCCGACAAGATCGAGGTGGAGTTCATTCCCACGCCCGACGAGGTGGTGGCAGAAATGTGCAAGCTGGCCAAGGTTGGCCCGGAGGACGTCGTCTTCGACCTGGGCTGCGGCGACGGCCGCATGGTCCTGAAGGCGGTCAGCCAGTTCAAGGCCAAGCAGGGAGTCGGCATCGACCTCGACCCGATGCTGCTCAAGGGCTGCCGCGCGGCCGCCGAGAAAGCCGGCGTGGCCGAACGCGTCGAGTTCCGCCAGGGCGACGTGCTCGACATCAAGGACCTGTCCCGGGCCACCGTCGTCCTGCTCTACATGGGGGACGACATCAATCTGCGGCTCAGGCCGATCCTGCAAAAGACGCTGAAGCCGGGTGCCCGCGTCGTCTCGCATGCGTTCGGCATGGGAGACTGGCAGCCCACGCGCACGGAAGTGGTTGACTCCAAGGAACAGGGCCGCTGCACGCTGCACCTGTGGGTCATCGGGGCGGGCAAGCCCGCGCCGTGAAATCGCTTTCTGCGTCATAGTCGTAGCACACCGACTTTCGCGCGCAATCGGCAGCGTGCTCGGGATCGGCCCGCGGGCTCGCGGCGCGTCAAGTTTTTGCACAAAGGAACTTGCAGCATCAGGCGGTTTGGGGATAATGGGAAAGGTCGAACGCCCTATCCTTTCTTTCGCTCGCAGAGATCCACTCCGATGACCATACTGGGAAAAATCCTGGCGTTCTTGAATGTCATCGCGGCAGCCACCCTGGTCTATTTTGCCGCCCTCGACCTGGGCAAGCGCCAGAGCTGGCAGTACTCCGTCTTCCGCCACGAACTGGTGCTCGACGGGCTGCCCATCGATGACCAGGTCATCGATCCCTTCCTGAACGACCGCACCGTCGACCGCATGAGCGACGCGATGTTGCAGAAGATGTTCGCCACCGTGGGCGGGCAGCCCGTGACCACGCAGCAAGAAGAAGTGAGCAAGCTGCGCGAGCAGCTGCGCGGCGAGCTCAACGGCCTCGACGATCAGGCCAGGCGAGCGCGGCTACGCGATATCTTCTTGGCCCTCGCCGTCACCAGCAAGGACCGTTACGCCATCCGGGAACGCTTCGAAGACAACGCGGTCACCACCGCCGACCTGATGAAGGATTTCGACAGCCTGTTTGCCGACCTCGGCAAACCGGAGATCGTCGTGGAAGCCTCGGTGAATCAGCAGCCCAGCGCGGCCAAGGCTTCCGACATTGCCAAGAGACTATTGCCCAAGGACAAGCGGGAAGCCATTACCCATCTCCTCTTCGCACTGTCGTCCAACCCCGACCGCGTGCAGGTGGTGGTGGGCATCAAGTCGCTGGTGGCCGAACTGGAGATGCAGGCCGACGCCCTGCACGTGCTCACGCAGCAGCAAGAATACGCGCTGATGGGAGATCGCGTCGACTTCGAGATCCAGTACAACCGCTTGCTCGCCGAGATCGCCAACCTGGCCAACGCCACGGAAGATCGGATCTACGTGCGCGGCAACCACGAACGCCTCAAGGCCCAGCATGACGACCTGCTCGCCAAGCGCGTGGCACTGGTCAAGGAGGTCGAGGGCAAGCTGGAGATAACCCGGCAAGATCTCAAGAAGCTCCTCGCCGCCCAGGCTGAAGAGGAACGGGTTTTGTTCGAGGCGCATCGCGTGCTGGGCGGCATCCGCACCGAGAATGAACGCCTCGAGAAGTACATTCGTCGGCTCGAGAAGGTCAAGTAAGCGAGAATCATCATGACCCGTCTTGGCAAGGCACTGGTCTACCTCAACCTGATCCTGTCGCTGGGTCTGGCGACGATGGCGCTGGGCATTTACACCAACCGCATCGACTGGGCGGGCAAGGCAACCGCCGGCGAACGCGAAGGGGAACATGCCCGCCTCCGCGCCGAGATCCAGAGCCAGTATGAGATCTATGCCATGGCCCGCCGCGCCTACGACGACGAGGCCGTGGCCCTCTTCCAGATCGAGGAGCTCCGCCCCAAGGAACGCCAGTGGCACAACGAGCAGCTCAGCCTGCTCGAGACCGGCATCAATCTCGCCGGGCAGCCCGTCCCCGATGACCTGGCCGTCAAGATCTTCAACTACGATGAAAAGGGCCGCCTCCGCACCGACCCGACCGGCCGCCCCATGATGATGGCCCATCCCGACAAACGCCTGAAACCCCGCGCCAAGCTCGTCGCCGTCCTGCGCGAGGAAGAACAGAAGATCGAGGAACTCATCAAGCAGATCGACAAGCTGGTCGCCGAGGAAATCAGGCTGACCTTTTACCTCGAAGGCAAGCCGGGCGAGCAGAAGGGACTGTATGGTTTGCTGGCGGAGCTGGACTTTGCCCGCAAGCAATCACTGGCAGAGGCCGATTTCGTCAAGCCGCTGCGCGTGACCCGCGCCCTGGAAGCTCAATCCCTGATGGCGCGGCGGCTGCAATTGCTGGCCCGTATCGAAGAATTGACGCGTGGGGTGGCGGCGAATCCGCAACCCGAGTGAGAAGCCCGGTTTCTGGGTTGTTCGCAGTCTGGTCATCCACGAGAATCCAGGAAGTCGGACTTCTTGTGAAATGGGGTGCGGTGGATCCGCAACCCGAGTGAGATTCATGGGTTCGTGACCGGTGAATCGCACTTGACATCCACAGGCAAGGGCGGCATACTCCCGCCCCTCAAGTCTGGGGGAAGACAGCGCAGCCGCTCCGCCCACGTCGCGTGGAAGCGGGAAAGGTGTACCCGGAGGACCGTCCCTGGCGGCCCTCATCGTCGCAATGGGGAGCGACCATGACCACACTGGGCAAGATTCTCGTCGTCGTCGTCTTTGTGCTCTCGCTCATCGGGGGCGCGCTCACCATCATGGTGTTCGCCGTGCGCACCAACTGGGAGGCCTCCTACAATCGCGTCGCGCGTTATTACGAGGTGTCCAAGTCGAACGCCGAGACGTATGCCGCCGAGCTGAACGACATCAAGAACAACAGCGACGCCGAGATCAAGCGTCTGAGCGAGGAGCTGGCCCGCGTCAACAAGCAGAATGGCGACCTGGCCCAGGCCAACAAGACTCTCGACGAGCAGCTCAAGGCCGAGCAGACCAAGGTCCGGCTGGCAGAAGCCAACGCTACCAATCTTTCCGACGAGCTGGGCCGCGCCCGCGAACAGGTCAAGATTGCCCTGGAAGACTCGGCCCTCAAGGACAAGCGCATCGTCCAGATCGAGACGACCAACCGCGACCTGCGCGACCAGTCGATCCGCTTCAGCATCGCGGCCCGCAGCGCCAACGATCACGCCCAGAAGCTGCTCCAGCAGCTCGAGGATTCCTATCGCGAACTGGAACGGATCAAGACGGGCTCGGCCACCCAGATCGGCTCGCGCACCGTGGGCGTCAAGCCGCCGCCGGAAGACGTGAGCGGCATCGTCCTGGAAACCGACGCCAAGACCGACCTGGTGACGATCTCGATCGGCTCCGACGCGGGCATCCTGCGCGGGCAGACTCTCGATATCTTCCGCAAGACTCCCGAGCCCAAGTACCTGGGCAAGCTGACGATCCTGAATGTGAATCCGCACCAGGCCGTGGGGCGGCCGACTTCCACGAGTGCCCGGGCCTCTCTCATCCAGAGAGGCGACACCGTCGGCATCGTGGGCCGTAACTGATTCACTCGCTGCCGTGTGCCGGAACCACACGCGAAGAGAAGGGGCCGATCATGACTCCACGCAAACCGCTGGAAGCGCCGGCGAAGATGGACGTTTACGTCGGCATGCTGCTGGCCTCGCTGGGGGCCATTGCCCTGGCCTGCATTCTCATGCTCATCGACTATTCGAGCTATTCGGCCGCCAAGCCGGTCGAACCGCCGGCGCCCCAGGCCGCGAAACCCAAGCCAACACCGACATCGACAACGTTAGAGAAGGGATGACCGTCCATGCCGCCGCGCAGCAAACCACTTGAAGCACCTCCGAAGAACGACGCCTATGTGGGCATGCTCGCCATCTCGCTGGGAGCGTTGCTGGTAGGGATTACCCTGCTGGCTCTTGACTACAGCACGTATCCGGAATCCAAGCCGCCGGAACCCTCGCCGCCGCCAACGCTGAAGTCGATGCGCGAGAAAGCAGCGGCGCAGCCCCAGCTGCAACCACAACCTCAGCCGCAACCCATGCCGATGCCCATGGACAAGGGCAAAGAAATGGAAAAAGACAAGGACAAGGCGAAGGAATAGCCCTGTCCGCGCCCGACATTCACTTCATCTTTTCAGAGACGTCAATCCGAGGCGGGCCCCGCCCGCGGCGTGCGGGCTGACAGCCTCAGCACGGCCACCGCAAGCTTGCGCATGTTGAAGTTGCCGGCGGCCAGCTCGCGGCGCAGCTTCTCCCGCGTGTCGCTGCCATGCGCCTGCATCGACTGCTGCACGAGATGATGGAACATCTGTTCCACGAAGGCGTCGTGAACTTCCGGGCTGTCAGCCAGGAAGCGGGCCAGCTCGCGCGCCCCCTTGAAGCTCACCGTCTTGCCCGCCTGCGTCTGGTAGGTGCCGCCCGCATCCACTGGCCTGGCGTTGTCTTGCTGGCGGAAACGGCCCACGGCGTCGAAATGTTCCAGCGTGAAGCCCAGCGGATTGATGATGCCGTGGCAGCCGATGCACGCCGCGGGCCGCGTCTGTAACGTGACCCGTTCGCGCGTGGTCAGCTTGGGATGCAGGTTCGCGGGCAGCGGCGTGAACGCCTCGGGCGGCGGCCGCAGCGACAGCCCAAGGATGCCGCGGGCCAGGAAAACGCCCCGATGAATCGGCGACGATTCGTTGCTGTAGGCGAACGCCGCCATCACATACGGATGCGTGAGCACGCCGGCGCGTTGGCCCGCGTCCAGCTTCACCGGGCGGAAGCCCGCGTCGGCGGGCAGGTCCACGCCGTAGTAGCCGGCCAGCCTGCCATTCAGCGGAATCTCTTCCCCCAGGAAAAGCTGCCGCAAGTCGGCATCCTTGCTGTCGATGGCTTCGTCGAGCAACAGTTCGAGCGAGGTCCGCAGGTCGGCGACCAGCGTGGCATCGAAGCCGGGATACTTCTTGCTATCCTTGCCGATGTCGGCTGCATGATCGACGTGCAGCCAGGTGATGAGGAACTCGCGGAGCTTGCGCTTGGCCCGGGGGTCGGCCAGCATGCGTTCGGCCTGGCGGGCCACTTGCTCCTCGGTGGCCAGCTGCCCCGCGGCGGCCGCGGCCAGCAACTCGGCATCGGGCAGCGAGTCCCACAGCCCGAACGAGAGGCGGGCCGCCACATCATAGCCGTCCGTGCCCCCCTGCACTTCCCGGTAGAGGAAACGCGGCGATTTGAGCACCAGCAAGACCACGCGCTTGACCGCCTGTTCGGGGCTGCCCGCCGCCTCGAACTGCCGCTCCACGAAGATCTTCTTCTCGTCGGCGTTGAGGGGCCGGCGAAAGGCCCGCTCGGCGAAGCGCAGGCAATAGTCGCGCGCCTTGGTCTTGAAGTCGGCCGCTCCTGAACGCGTGCCCGCCAGCACATCGAGATGGCTGGCCACATAGGAGGCCGTTTCCAGGGCCGCCTCGGTGGTCGCCTGGTCCCATTCCTTGGTGACCGCCGTGCCCCGCTCCCAGCCGTAACTGCGATCGTCGGGCGGGAAAGGCGTCGCCACCACGAACGTCTCGGGCACGCTGTTCGGATACAGGCTGCGTTCGGGAACGGGCTCGAAGGCGCGGCGGGGCAGCTTCCAGTCGAACTTGATCGACGACTTCACGGCGGGCGGTTTCTGCCCCTTCTTGGAGTCGTCCACACCTTGCTTGGCCTTCGAGTATTCCAGCCGCACGGGATAAGCGCGGCCCGCTAGCAGGAAGATGCTCGCCTTGTATTCGGTGTCGTTGCCCGACTTCACCCAGGCGTCGATGAGGGGCGTCTTCATGTCGTTCAGCCACAACCGGGCCGCATGCTCGGTGCGCACGCGCAGCTCGTACTCGCCCGTGACCGGCGCGAGCAAGCTGCCGTTCCAGCGCATCGAGAACTCGTGGGGCTCGGTCTTGCCCGGCAGCGGCGTGTCGGTGCCGAACTCGAAATGGACCTGGGGATCGACGCGGCGCTCGACGCGGTCTTCACCGCGGAAGCGGCGGTTCTTGTAATATTCGGCCGAGAGCCCGCGGCGCTCATCCAGGCGCGGCATGTTCGCAGAGTTGCCCAGCAAGTCGGCCACCGTATGCCGATACTGCCGCACGGTCAGCCGGGCTAGCTCGATGCGCGGCGGCTTCCGCCGCTCGCGGGCCGCCACCGAATAGAACGCATCGTACATGTACGCCGCGATCTGCGTCGCCTGCTCCGGCGACAGGCTCTTCGGCTTGTCCTCGGGCATGGTCCGCTCGATCACACGGGCCAGCTGGGCCACCGATCGGTTGCCCGCCAGGGGCTCCTTGTGTTTGGGGGTGCCCTGCCCTTCCTCGCCGTGGCAGCGGGCGCAG
>JBFWSD010000247.1:0-7870 GCA_050248575.1 Gemmataceae bacterium | reverse complement strand
GCCGAGAAATTCGGCCGCATGGCCAGCAAGGAGGGCTATCTCTACCTCGGCAGTGGCAAGACCGTTGCCCAGATCGGTAATGCCTTTGGTCAGAGCATGAAGAAGCTCCTCGGGGCGCGCTGAGACTGGCAGGGGTACAAGACGCTAATGGCTGGCGTGCTCGCGGCACGAGGAGTATCCTCAAGCCGTTGACCCACTTGTCATTTGCCACTGATGGAGGCACGACCCGATGACCGCCGGTATTCTCTTCCCGCTGGTACTTTGTCTCGCGGCCGATGGTGAATTCAAACCGGATCAGAGCAAGCTGCCCGTTCCGCCCCCGAAGGGCGCGATCGTGCTTCTCGACGAGAAGGGCAACCACTCGTTCCTGAGCATGGCGGGCGAGAAGACCGACTGGCCCGCCGAAGACGGTGCGCTTGTCTCCACCCGCGGCAAGAACCGGAACCATATCGTCTCCAAGCTGCACTTTCGCGACGCCGACATCCACGTCGAGTTCATGCTGCCCGAGAAGGGCACCGGCAACAGCGGCGTCTACATCCATGGCAACTACGAGGTGCAGATTCTGAATTCGCACGGCAAGGAGAACCCCACTCAGGAAGACGCCGGGGCCGTTTACGGTTTCGCCAAGCCGCTGGTGAACGCTTGCCGCAAGCCGGGCGAGTGGCAGGTCTTCGACATCCGCTATCGTGCGCCGCGCCGCGACGAGTCGGGCAAGATCGTCGAGAACGGGACCGTCACGGTCTGGTTCAACGGGCAGAAAGTCCAGGATGGCGCCCAGTTCGGCGAACCGAAGTCGGCATTCCATCCCTTCCGCTTCGGCACCACGCCCTACCTGGAAAAGATCCGGGATCGGCAAAAGAAGACGATGACTGGCCCGGTCTTCCTTCAAGATCACGGGAATCCGGTGAAGTTCCGCAACGTCTGGATTCGCCCGGCGGATGACCGCGCCTTCGTCTATGACCCTGACAAGAATTGACCCTTTGCCTCGAGAGGAACGTGATGACTCCATTTCGATGCGTCCTGGTGGTCGGGTTCGTACTCCTGGCGAGCCCGCTGCGGGCTGAAGACAAGCCGGTCAAGGTATTCATCCTGGCGGGCCAGTCGAACATGGTCGGCGCCGGCTTCGTGAAGGCCGACCCGAAGCGCAACGAAGGCAAGGGAAGCCTCGAGCACCTCGCCAAGGACCCGGCCACGGCCGGCAGATTCAAGCATCTCCTGGGCAAGAATGGTGAGTGGGCCAGCCGCGACGACGTCTTCATTCATTATTTCGACCGCAAAGGGCCGCTCACCGTGGGTTACGGAAGCGGCGTCGACCGCATCGGCCCGGAACTCGGTTTTGGTTGTGTCGTGGGAGATGCCTACGACGAACCGGTGCTGCTCATCAAGCTGGCCTGGGGCGGAAAGAGTCTGGCCAAGGACTTCCGCCCGCCAAGTTCGGGCGGCGAAGTCGGGCCCTACTACAAGGAAGTTGTCGAGCGCACCAAAGAGGTTCTCGGCGGTCTGAACAAGCAGTTCCCCGAACTGGCGGGCCGGGGCCATGTCATCGCCGGTTTCGGCTGGCATCAGGGCTGGAATGACCGAATCAACCAGACCTTCAACGACGAGTACGAGAAGAACATGGCCAATTTCATCCGCGACATCCGCAAGGATCTGGGCGTGAAGGATCTGCCCTTCGTGATTGCCGAGACCGGGATGAGCGGCAACGAAGAAAAGCACCCGCGTGCCCTGTCGCTCATGAAGGCCCAGGCTGCCGTGGCTGACTACCCGGAGTTCAAAGGGAACGTCGCTTTCGTCGGCACGAAGAAATTCTGGCGCGACAAGGAAGTGTCACCCTCCGGGCAGGCGTATCACTGGAACACCAACGCCGAGACGTACTACCTCATCGGCGAGGCAATGGGGCAGGCCATGACCAAGCTCGGCGCGAATCCCAGGTGACGCTTCACCCAGTTGAAGCGGCAAGCGGCCTGAGTTATGATGCCGTCGATGATCCCCACCCCGTTGCCTGCTTCAATCGCGTACGAAAGGACCTTCCGATGCGTTGCTTCCTGCGGATGATTCTCCTGGTGCCAGGTATCGCGACGGTGCTGTGGGCAGCCCAGCCGGGCACGGCCGGTGACTTTCCCCTGAAAGATGGCGACGTCTGGGTCATGGCGGGCGACAGCATCACCGCTCAGCATCTGCATTCAAACTACTTCGAGGCGTTCTGCTATGCCCGCTATCCGAATCTGAAGTTTGCCTTCCGCAACTCGGGCGTGGGCGGGCACACCATTCCCAGCACGCTGGCCCGCTTCGATTACGACATCGAGGCCTGGAAGCCCACGGTTGTTTCGGTGGAACTGGGCATGAACGACAAGGGGGGCACCGCCACCGACAAGTTCATCGCCAACATGGACAAGTTTGTCATGCGGGTACGCGACATCAACGCCCGCCCCATCATCTTTGCGGCCAGCCCGGTCAATAACGGCGAGACGCTCGCCCGGCTCGGAGGCGGCAACAAGCGGCTCGACGAATATGCCACCGCCCTCAAGTCTTTCGCCGACAAGCAGAAGATCCCCTATGCGAACCAGTTCCACGACCTGATCGACCTGTGGGGCAAGAACAAGCCGCGCGAAAGCATCGCCAATTCGCTGGGCACACTCAAGCAGGCAGCCCAGGACGACAGTCTGGCCGGCGTCGAGCACCTGCGCTCGTTCCTTGCTGCTCAGGAGAAGAGCGGCACTCCGCTGGTCTCCATGCAAGGGGATCCCGTGCATCCCGGCCCGCCCGGGCAGCTCATGATGGCCACCTCGCTGCTGAAGCAACTCGGGGCCGATGGCTTCGTCAGCTCGGCCACCATCGATGCCACCGGCAAGCTGGTCGATGCCAAGGGCTGCAAGATCACCGACATCAAGTCCGAAGGGGGCGGGGTTGCTTTCGATCGCCTCGACCAGAGTCTGCCCTTCCCGATCCCCGACAATGCGCGGCAGGTGCTGCCCCTCTATCCGACCATCCTGGAACTGAGTCAGTACACATTGAAAGTGCCCGGGCTCAAGGACGGCTCTTACACGTTGCTGGTGGGCGGCGTGCCGACAGCCACACTGTCGGCGAAGGAACTGGCCGCGGGGGTCAACCTGACCGAGTTCGGCGCGGAACAGGGCAAGAAAGCCAACCCGATCGTCGAACAGATGCGCGACGTGCTCAATGCCGTATCCAGCAAGGAAGGACTGGTCAGCCAGTGGCGGAACCAGTCGAAGGCCGCGTTTGCCAAGGACGCCGACCCGGCCTTGAAGGCCAAGCTGCCCGAGATGACCAAGAAGGTGGAAGAGGCGGACGCCAAGATCCGCGCTGCGGCCACACCCAAGAAGCTGCACTTCGAGATTGTTCCGGCGAAGTGACCCTCGACGCCGACAGTGCCGACCGTCTCTGTCTCGTCAGGGCAGGTAGCAACGCCCCTCATCCTCGGCGCGATGAGTGATCGATCAGTAAGGTGACAGCACTTCGCCGCCGGCGCGAGTCCCCAGGGCCTGATAGGTCGTGGGGTCGATGTTGTCACTGAGGAAACGCGTCGAACCATCGGCAAAGGCCACGTTGACGCCGCCCGGGTGATAGCTGCGGGCCGACAGGTTGATGTCTGTCGTGGTGGCACTGCACGGAGCACGCGGGATGGTCGAGCACCACTGTAGCCGATCGGCCGCGGTCGTGTTGGGCGGATAAAGCGTGCTGAACAGGACACTGCCCTGGTTGGCGTTGTTCCAGTAACGGCCGCGCGTGTCGTGGGCCGTGGCATCGCGTGAGAGAATGATCTCGCTGACCAGCAGTGTGTTCGAAGTGCCATCCCCGATGGCCGAGATGCGCGTATTCGACTTGCTATAGAAGATGCCGTTGAGGTTCAGACCCATGCCGGGCAGAGTTGTGGTATTGAACGAGGTAGACCCCGAGCACAACACATAGCTGCCGTGCGCTCCCTGGTCGGCGCCGCTGAAAGACTTGGTCTTGGGATTGGCAGGGTCGGAATAGCACATGAGCACGCTGATGGGAGTCATGTGTCCGGGCACGCCGCCGCCGCCATACAGGCACGGGCCGCTGCCCGCTTGCAGCCAGTTCTGGAAGTTCGCCGACAACGCGGGTTGCTCGATCTGGGACAGGATCGCCTGCATCCAGCAATGTCGTTGCTGGTCCCAGCCGGGGTCGACCTTGTAGTCGTTGATGGTGCCGTGCGGGAAGGCGTCGAAGGTGCTGTGATAGTTGTGCAGGGCAAGGGCCACCTGACGCATGTTGTTCTGACAGCGCGTACGGTTGGCGGCCTCGCGCACCTTTTGCACGGCGGGCAAGAGCAGCCCGATCAGGATCCCGATGATGGCGATCACCACCAGCAACTCGATCAATGTAAACCCGACGCGGGCCGGCCTCGTGGCAACTCGATTCATGAATCCGCCTCCCCCAACGATGAGCTTGCAGGGAAATGCCCGAAACGAGCGGGCAAGTAACAGCCCGCGGCGGATTTTTTTCGCCCGGCCCTGCTTGTTCGCTGTAGGTTCCTGATTTACAATCAGTTACGTTAACGCATCTTCAGCAGAATTCTGGCCATGGCCAACGATCTCGAACTCCTGGAACGCTGGCGGCAAGGCGACGAGAACGCTGCCGGCGACCTGTTTCGCCGCTACGCGGGCAGACTCATCGGCCTGGTCCAGCAGCATCTTTCCGAACAGCTGGGCCGGCGCGTCGACGCCGAAGACGTGTTGCAATCGGCTTTTCGCAGTTTCTTCTCCGGCGCGCGGGACGGTCGTTTCCTTCTCGAAAGTAGCGACGACCTCTGGCACCTGCTCGTGGCCATCTCATTGCACAAGGTCCGTCGGCAAAGTCGTCGCCACAAGGCAAGCAAGCGCAGCCTGGAACGCGAAACGCCCGCGTCCACCGACAGCCTGCATGGCCTCGACGCGGAGTTGCTGGCCCGCGAGCCTTCGCCCGATGAAGCGGCCTCGCTCGCCGAGCTTCTCGAACAGCTGATGGGTTCGTTTCCCGCCGAGCAGCGGCGCATGCTCGAAATGCGTTTGCAGGGCTATCAGCACGAAGAGATCGCCGCCGAACTGGGCTGCTGCCGGCAAACGGTCATGCGCGTGCTGCGCCGTGCGCGGACCCAGCTCGAAGAGTGGGCCGACGCGGTCAGCGAGTGAGCATCATGTCCTCTTCTCCCCGGATCGATGAGGTCGATGACTGCCTGGCCCGTTTCGAGAAAGCCTGGCAAGCACAGCCGCCCGCGCGGCTCGAGGAGTTCTTGCCCGCCGACAGCGCGGCGCGGCGCCGTTTCCTCCAAGATGCCGTGCCCATCGATCTGGAGTATCGCTGGTGCCGATCGAATGGAGACGCGCTCAGGCCGTCGCTCGATGACTACTTGCAACAGTTTCCCGACCTGGGCAGCGCGGGCGACCTGCCCGTCTTTTTGATCGGCGAAGAGTATCGCGTGCGCCGCTGGGCCGGCGACTGCCCAGATCATGCCGACTACGAACTGCGTTTTCCCGCCCAGGCCGCTCAACTCAAGCAGACGCTGGCCGCGATTGATGACGAGCTGGCCCGGCAACCGCCGCCGCGCTTGCCAGACGTTGCGAGCCCGCCGACTTCGGCCGACGCCTTGCGGGCCGAACTGATCAAGCTCGAGTTGCTCACTGCCGAACAACAAGTCGGGAACGATCCGGATGTGGCCGGGCTGGCCCGTACTCTTGTGCAGCGGGGCTGGCTCACGCCCTTTCAGGCTGATGTTGCCGTGCGCGGGCGGGCCGCCCAGCTCGTTGTCGGCTCCTACGTCTTGCTCGAACGAATCGGCTCCGGCTGGTCGAGCAATGTCTTTCGCGCCCGGCACAAGCACCTGGCGCGCACGGTGGCCCTCAAGGTCTTTCGCCGCGAGTTGCTTCAAGGCGTCGAGCCTGCCGCGGTGAAGCGCTTCTATCAGGAAATGCGCGCCGTGGGCAGGCTTTCGCATCCCAATGTCGTCCTCGCCTACGACGCTGGTCCGGTCGGGCCGTCCCTGTTCCTTGCCATGGAATACGTGGGCGGGGCCGATCTGCACAACCTGGTAACCGGATCGGGCCCGCTGCCCACCGATCAGGCGGCCGACTTCGTTTACCAGGCAGCCCTCGGCCTGGGACACGCCTTCGAGAACGGGCTGGTACATCGCGACGTCAAGCCGTCCAACTTGCTGCTGGTGGCCGAAGATCGGTCGGCCGCGCACCCCTGGGGCCGCATCAAGTTGCTCGACCTGGGCCTGGCCCGTATCCATCAAGCGGTGCGAACCGGCTCGGCCAGCGCCCTGACGCGCACGGGCTGCCTGATGGGCACTGCCGACTTCATGGCGCCGGAACAAGGCTTCGACCCACGCAGTGTCGACATCCGTGCCGATCTTTACAGTCTCGGCTGCACGTGGTTCTTCCTGCTCACGGGCAAGCCGCCCTTTGCCGGCGGCACGTTTCTGCAGAAAATGAATCGCCATCGCACCGAGGATCCGCCCCCCGTTGACGGCCTGCCGCCGGAACTGGCCCGGACGCTGCGTCGACTGCTGGCCAAGAACCCCGAGGATCGTGTAGCCACGCCGGCGGATCTGTGTGCGGCGCTCGAGACATTCCTGCCTGCTGGGAATCGTTCCCAGCCGGGCGGTAGACATCGCAAGTCCGTGTGGCTGGCAGCTGCGTTGCTAACGGCTGCACTATTTGGCGGGCTGATCCTGTGGCCCCGCGACAAACCGCCCGCGCCGCCGACGCCGAAGCAAAACGTGGTCGTCAGGCAACCCGAACTCGAGGTCATCGAATGCAACGGCCCGGCTGACATCCGGCAGTTGCCCGACATGCTGATCGCGGGCTCCGCTGAACTGACGCTCGAAACTCGCTTTCGCACCCGCTCGGAGGGTGTCCTGTTCGGCTACCAGGATACTGCTTATCCACAACGGCCCGGTCAGTTTGTCTCGGCACTTTATGTCGGCACGGATGGCAGGCTCCATGGCGACCTGTGGAACAAAACCCATTACCGCCTGGCCAGCACGGAGAAGGTCAACGATGGCCAGTGGCACCATGCCGCACTGGTCGCGGCGCGTGGGCGCATCATTCTTTATCTGGACGGTTCGATGGTGGATGAAAATCCGGGCACGGTGGATCATCTGCGCATGGTGCACAACCAGATCGGCACGGGCTTCACCTCGGACCATCCGGCCGGCAACAACGACTGGTTCCCGTTTCGCGGACAGCTGGCTGAGCCGCGCATCTGGCAACGTGGCCGTAGCCAGACCGAGATTGGCAAGTACCTGGATCGGCCCCTCGATGTGAACGGTGCACAGCCGGCCTATCCAGCCCGGCAGTGACCATACTCCTGGTCAGGCTCATTCGCGGGCCAGGTAGTCGTCGATGTCGCGGGGAGGCGGCGCTGGCCCAGGCCGATGAGTTCGGCCATGAAGCCGGCCTCGTTGTGTTCCAGGCCAAGTTCGTGGCCCAGTTCGTGCAAGTCGACGCTGAGCAGGTCCACTTCATCCGGGGCAACCTCGTCGTCGAGCGACCGGCCGTTGCCGGCCGCGTTGCTATCGAGGAAGATGGCGTCGCTGGTCGCCTGGCCGAGGCTGCGGCCCGGCATCCAACACGAATCCTGCAACTCAGACAATGGCAATCCAGGAAGATGGTAGCAGGCGATTTGCCCAACCATTGCTGCCCGCAGGCTGAGCTTCCTTCGATTTGCCCAACCATTGCTGCCCGCAGGCTGAGCTTCCTTCTAACGCGGCAGTGTGACACGATGGTGCTACTTACTTTCAGTCAGCAGGCAGCCATGCGTTTGTAATGGTATACGCTTACGCCGTACGTATTGTTGGCTGGAACCGGGGACTGTTTATTCTGGGCCAGGGAGTGTTTCGGCTCGG
>JBFWSD010000246.1:0-7888 GCA_050248575.1 Gemmataceae bacterium | reverse complement strand
GAAACAGAGTTGCCGACTCTGTGAGCGGCCCGCCCAGTTCCACGATCTGGTCGAGGCGCTTCTTGTCGCTGGGCAGGATCCAGCCCAGTTCGACCAGCAGTTCACCTAGCGGAATCTGTGGACGATCACTCCAGCGGCGACACGCCTCGGCGAACTGCGTGGCGTCGATCAGGCTCTCCCGCAAGGCAACCACACCGAACAGTAGGTTGTGGTCGTTGTGCATGCGATCCTCGAGACCAGAGGGCCGAATCACCCTGGAGCATAACAGAGGTGTACGGAAGTTGCCAACACAAGTAGCCGGGCGTTCAGCTGGTTTTCGACCAGCGTTTACCCCACTCGGCGTGCAGGTTGTTCAGGAATTGTTGCCAGTTTTCCCGGGTGCGCGTGGTGGGAAACGGTTCCGGCTCGACGGGAGAGCCCGAACTGAACTCGATCTTGAACTGGCCCTTCTTGTCGACCTTGCCAAGGCGGACGATGCGCGCGGTGTAGAGGCTGGGGGCGACCTTCACTTCGCCTTCGGGAGCGGCGTAAGATTGTGCCGCGAAAGCGGCCCGGATGTCGCTTGGTTTGAGCGCGCCGGCCTGCCGCACCGCCTGCGCCCACAAGTGAATGCCAAAAAAAGCTGCCTCCATGGCGTCAGTGACCACGGTTTCCGGGCCGTACCTCTCCTTGATCTTGCCGATGAAGGATTGGTTGGCCTTGTCGGGCAGGCTCTGGAAGTAGCAGGCCGCCGCGAAGTCCCCCACCATGTCCCGGTATGGGAGCGAACGCAGGTCATACTCGCCGAGTCCGAAGGATAGTGTGGGCACCTTGTCAGGAGTCAGGCCGGCAGCGTGCAGGGCCAGGAAGAATGGCCTGCGCGTCTCGCCGACAACAGTGCTGATGACCATGTCGGGCTTGGCGGCCACAATCTTGGCCACCGTGTCCTGCACGTCGTAAGTTCCCGGACGAAGGTATTCCTCACCGACAACCTGGACGGGCGTGTCGGCCACCTCATCGCGGATCAGCGCGTTGACCACCCGCGCATAAAGTTCGTCGCTGCCAGCCAGACAGAATTTCTTCTTGCGCAAGAACCCCGAGCAATACTTGATGGCGGGCAGCACCAGTTGATTGGGGGCGGCGCCGTTGCAGACGAGCCGCGGCGCCTCGAGAAGCCCTTCCACGGGGAAAGGGCAAATCAGCAGGTTGTCGTGCTGATCCACGACGGGCAACACCGCCCGGCGCGAAGAAGCGGATCGACAGCCGATGATGCTCACCACCTGATGTTCGCGGATGAGCTGTTCGGCCTCGCGGGCGAAAACCTCGTCCGAGGATTCGCCGTCCGCCAGCACCGCTTCCACGGGCCGTCCGAGCAGGCCGCCCGCGGCATTGATCTCATCCATCGCCACGCGCACAGCGCGGATGACCACGCTATCCCCTTCACTGGCCTCCCCGGAAAGGGCGAAGAGCAAGCCAAGCCGGATCGGTTCCCCCTTGGGAGCGGGCGGCCCGCCAGGGTCCTCGAACGCACTGTGGCGCAGGAAGGTGTACAGTCCGAAGGCGGCGGCCACACCGCCCGCGGCCGCGATTCCGGTGAAGGCACGACGATGAAGTCGTCGGCCGTGCCGGGGCACCGACCGGCCATCCTCCAGCGATCGGAGCGCCTCGACCACTACCCGCGCCGATTCAGGGCGATCCTCGCGTTTCTTGGCCAGCAATTCCTCGACCAGGGCCACGAACGACTCGGGCAGTTCGGGATTCAGCTTGCGCAGGTTTTTGGGCTGCTCGGCGGCGAGCGCAGTCAGGATGGCGGTGATGCTCGGCCCGTCGAACGGCATCAACCCGGACGACATGTGGTAGAGGACGCAGCCCAGGCTGAACAGGTCGCAGCGCGCATCCACGTCGTCGCCGCGCGCCTGTTCGGGCGCCATGTAGTTCGGCGTGCCCATGATGGTGCCGGCTGCGGTCAACCCTTTCAATTCCGGGTCATCGACGCGGGCCAGACCGAAATCCAGGATCTTGACGCGGCCGCCCGAGTCCTCCAGCCAGATGTTGGCCGGCTTGACGTCGCGATGAATCACGCCACGCTCATGGGCGGCCGCAAGTCCCTGGGCGATCTCGCGGCCAATCCTCAGCACGTCCGGATAGGTCAAGCGCGGCTCGCGATCAATCCGCTCCGCCAGCGTTTCTCCGACCAGGTACTCCATCACGAAATAGGGAAAACGTCGGAGCTCGGAGACCTCGTAGACGTTGGTGACGTTATCGTGGCGGATGGCGGCCATGCCCTTGGCTTCGCGCAAGAAGCGTGCCCGGGCTTGCTCATCATCGAGCAAGACGGGCTGCAACACCTTGAGCGCCACCGGCCTGTCCAGCTGGGTGTCGGTGGCCTTGAGAACCAGCCCCATGGCGCCGGCGCCGAGCAACTTGAGGACGCGGTAGTGCTTGAGCCAGCCCAGCTCGTCAAGCGTTTGCGGTGGGTCGAACATGTATTCCACCAGCCGTTCCACCGCCAGTTCGACGGCGAGATGACGCCGCGGCGCGGGCACGTTGTCCTTGCTGGCATCGAGGCGCGTGCTGGCGAGCGTTTCCGCATCGGCGTCGAGCGGAGATTCGGTTTGCAACCGAGCAATCAGTGATTCCCAGGCGCCCGATTTCTTCAGTGTTGCCTGACAAGTGGCGCAGCGCTGCACATGTTGACCGAGTTCGCGAGCTTCCCAGTCGCTGGAACGCCCGTCGATCAATCGTTGCAGGTCACTGGGACTCGGGCATGTTGACTCTACCGACATCGAGTCGCTCTCCCGCTTCATTCCGGTCAGGAAGCGTTCTTCGTTGTTGCTTTCAGTTTAGCGAGCTTGCGGTCCACTTTCTCGACCAGCCCGGGGGGCAAGGGGGCGTAGTGCAGTCCGGCGGCCTGTTCTTGCCCCTCATGGGTGGCCCAGCGCAGAAACGCGTGCACGGCGTGCAGCTTGTCGCTGGGCTGATTCAAATAGACGACTGCCCAGACCGTGCCCACGATGGGATACGATCCCTTGCCGCCAGCGTTGGTGATGGAGTAGCGCAGGTCTTCCGGGATCGCGTCATCGAGGGCGTTGGCGGCGGCAGCCGTCACACTCTTTTGATTGGCGTCGATGAACTCGCCGTAGTCGTTCTTTACCAGCCCATGCTCGATCTTGTGAGTCATGGCGTAGTTGAGTTGAACATAACCGATGCTGCCCGGCGTGTTCTCGACGGTGTCAGCCACGCCTTCGTTGCCCTCCCGGCCGAGACCGACGGGCCAGTTGCCCGTGCTGCCCACTTTCTCGCGCCAGACCGGGCTGACCTTGTTCAAGTAGTCCGCGAAGATGTGCGACGTGCCACTCACATCCGAACGATGCACCACCACTATCTTCTCGTCAGGAAACTTCACATCCGGGTTGAGTTCGATCAGGGCCGGATCATTCCAGCGCGAGATTTTGCCCAGGAAGATGTCGGCCAGCACCGGCCCGGTAAAGCGCACGGGCTGCTTGATGCCGCCGACATTGTAGATGGGCACCACGGCGCCGAGGACGAGCGGGATGTGCAACACCTCGCCCTGCGCGGCACGCGCCGACTTCAACTGAGATTCGGTCATCGGGAAATCCGTACAACCGATGTCGAAATGCTGGTCGACCATCTGATCGACTCCCGCGCCCGAGCCGCTCGGTTGGTAGCGTAGCGCGGCACCGTTGCCGCCCGGATAGTGCTGGATCCAGCGTTCCATGAGCGGGGCGACAAAGGTCGAACCCCCTGCTTGCAGGGGAGGATGGCCGGAAGGGAAAACTTCCAGAAGCCAGGCGATCAAGCCCGCCACCAGCAACAGGGTGGCGATGCCCATCAGCAGCCTTGCTCTCTTCTGCACCATGGAGATAGGGTCGTGGAAGCGCTCCCGATTGGCGACAGGAGAATCATTAACAAACAGTGAAGAATTTGTGAATGCGATGGCGCGGACCTCTTCCGTAAACATTTATTACAAAGACACTTAAGGCAATGACGCCGCCTATGTTCTCTCATTCACTTCATCCATTCAAGGTCAAGCATCCCGCCGGGCTAGGCCAAAATGCACCGGGCTGGCAAGTTTCTCCTTGCTAGTCGCCCGTTGATTCGGTACTGAAAAAATCAAAGAGGGGCCTGCCCAAACTCACGGTTGGACGAGGGCTTGGTCCACGCATCTCAGGGAGTGGACCGCGATGGCCAAGAAGATCCAAGCCAAGAAGAAACCAGCACCCAAGAAGCCAACCCCACGCGCAACTCGTCCCGTGGCAAAGACTTCGAAGCCGAAACCGAGGACGGCCCAGCCTGCGGCGAAGACCTCGCCGCGGCCCAAGCCGGCCGCGGTCATCGATCGGCCGGCGCGAACGCCGACGGCCCTCATTCGCCAGGTGCTCGAGGCGGGCCACGGCATTCTCCGCCTTGCGCCGACATGGGTGCCGCGCTCGTTCTTGATGCCGGGCAAGCGCCTCAAGCTGGCCCCGCAGGATCTTTATGCCCTCGGCGCTCACCGCGGCGGCATCGACGAACGCTGGTTCGCCTCGACGACGCCGGCCGCCAACGAAGGCGCGCCCCCGGATGAAGGGCTCAGCTACGTCGTCTATCAGAATCAACGTATCTTCACCTTGCGGGAAGCCATCGAGATCGAAGGGCCGAGGCTGATCGGACCGGCCATCTGGGAACGTTATCGCCGCTGGCCCGTGTACAGCAAGTTCTTCGACAACATGGGGCCGATCCCCCATCACATGCATCAGAACAACACCCAGGCCGCACTGGTCGGCCAGCAGGGCAAGCCCGAATCGTACTACTTCCCGCCCCAGCTGAACGCGACCGGCAACAACTTTCCTTACACCTTCTTCGGCCTCGAGCCGGGCACCACTCAGGACGACATTCACGATTGCCTGGCCCGCTGGAACGAAGGCGACAACGGCATTCTCAACCACAGCAAGGCGTATCGCTTGCAGCCCGGCACGGGCTGGCTGGTGCCGCCCTGCATCTTGCACGCGCCCGGTTCGCTGGTCACCTACGAGCCGCAGTGGGGCTCCGACGTCTTCGGCATGTATCAATCGATGGTCGAAGGCCGCGCCGTCCCCTGGAGCTTGCTCGTCAAGGACGTGCCCCCCGAGAAGCACCACAACCTCGATTACCTGATCGATCAGCTCGACTGGGAAGGCAACGTCGATCCCAGCTTCAAGGACCATCACTACCTCGAACCGATCAAGGTGGCCGACAGCGACAGCGAAGGGCACGTCGACCGCTGGATCGTCTACGGCAAGATCAACGGCCAGGAGCTGTTCACCGCCAAAGAATTGACGGTGCAGCCCGGCGTGAAGGTCACCGTGCGCGACAACGGCGCTTATGGCCTGATTGCCGTGCAAGGAAGCGGCTGGATCGGCAAGCAACGTTTGCAAACCCCCGCCATGATCCGCTTTGGCGAGCTGACCGAGGACGAAGTCTTCGTCACGCACGAAGCGGCCCGTCAAGGGGTCGTCTTCGACAACACGGGCAGCGAGCCGCTGGTCGTGCTGCGTTACTTCGGCCCGGACACCAACCCGCAGGCGCCGAATGTCGGGGACTACAGGAACGGCCGGCATTGACGTCAAGGACGTCCGATGGCCAAAGAGAGATCCGTATTGACTCACGTGCTGGATCTGTTCGAAGGCATTGCAGAATTCTGTGATACCATCGAACGGTTGGTCAGCGTCGGCGCCGGGCTGGTTCTCGCGGTCTTGCTGTCCTCGATCCCACTCCTCGATTTTGAAACGGGCGAGCCCTGGTATTTCTGGGTGGGCAGCGGCCTCATCGCACTCACCGCATCCATCTTGCTGGCCTGGATTCTCTTTCCTCGTAGTGGCAGCCCAGAAGTGCCGCCGGAAGAGGACACAACTCGGCAGGCATAAATCAGACCATTCCCGGCCGATTCCGGGCTAGAATAGAGCGCAGCCCGCATCGCTTCCGCTGCACGGAGGATCTGCGCGCCATGCTTCACTTTGGCACCAATCACTACGGCAAGGTCGACCAGGTGCCCGGCCTGTTTCACGTGAAGACCAAGTTCTTTCACGTTCACTTCATTCCCCTCATCCCGCTGGGCAGCTACCTCCTCTTCGACAGCAACCCCGAGAATGCCGAGGGCATTCCGATCGGCTGGAGCTGGAAATCGGTCCTGTTCGCCTGGCTGCGGGCCACGTTGCTGTTGACGGGAGCATTCCTGTCGTTGATTGCCCTCACGGGTCTTGTTTTGTTGCTCGAGGAGCCCGAACACTGGCAGGTGGTGTCGGTGCTGTGTGTCGTGTCCCTGGCGCTATTTGTACTGCTCTACTTCAGTTTCAGCTGGACGCGGGCACGTCCCTTGCGTGCCCTCTGCCTGGCGCGGCTGGCCGAGATCGAGCCCGAAGAGCTCGCCGAGTACTTCGTCCATCACACCTCCCTCGCGGAACTGGAAGAGCAGCGCGGCCAACTTGCGGAAGAAGTTTGAATCTTGGATTGTAGTTATCATTGTGCGCGCCTGTTCGTGGCGCGAAGTTCTCCGTCGATGGCCCCGCTTGCGCAATGAAGGCCTATTTCCGTTCGCTCTTAGCCATTGCCAAATTTTGACTTGCGTCTGAACGCCGCTTTCGTCAGGCAAAAAGTGCGCAAACAATCGCCTCAAATAGCGATGGGCACACGACTTTGGTAACTGGTTGCGACACGGATTGACACCTTCCCGCAAAACGAGACACCGATGCCTGTGACACTCCTTCGCTTGCGCAATGAAGACCCTTGTTGGCTCGCTCTTAGCCATTGCAAAATCTTGACTTGCGCCTGAACGCCCCCTTCGCCAGGCAAAAAGTGCGCAAACAATCGCCTTAACTAGCGATGGACAAACGACTTTGGCAACTGGTTGTGACACGGATCGACACCTTCCCCCGCCCACGAGATGCGCGCGGCGGGCTAATTTCCCATTATCCTGCGCCGGGCAGGGGAAAATTACTTGTCAGTCTTGTCTGTTCGCTCCACCGGGCCCGACGCACAGAAGAAAATCCAGAATTCGGTGTTTCGTTTTGCCCTGCTCGCGGCACCTGGTTAGAGACCGTCGGTGAGAGGGCGATCCCCTCTGTTCGTAAGTTCTTGACTCGGTGAGATTTGCCGACGGGGCCCCGCCTGAGCTATGCTGGACTGCCCGCCGTTTCGGAGGCCCACCCCATGACGCGATCGATACCTGCCCTGGTGCTGATCAGCTTTTTCGCTCCCATCGCCAGCGGGGATCAGCCCTTGCACGAGCAGATCGACCGGCTCATCGAGGCCAAGGCCAAGGGCAAGTCGCCCAGCAAGCAATCCGATGACGCCGAGTTCGTTCGCCGCATCTATCTCGACCTGGCGGGCCGCATTCCGACGGCCACGGAAACGCGCACGTTCCTCGCTGACAGGTCGGCCGACAAGCGTGCCCGACTGATCGACCAGCTGCTCGCCGGCTCCGAGTATTCGGTGCGGATGGGGCAGGTTTTCAACGTCATGTTCATGGAGCGGCTCGGCGATCATGCCGACTGGCAGAAGTATCTGCGTGAATCGTTCGCGGCCAACAAGCCGTGGGACCAGATGGCCCGCGAACTGCTCCGGGCCGATCCCACGGGCAAGGAGCGCGGCGCCTCGTTCTTTCTCGCCAAGCGGCTGGAAAACTTCGGGCAGAACCCGGTCGACTATCCCGGGCTCACGCGCGACGTCGGTCGACTCTTCCTCGGCGTTGATTTGCAATGCGCCCAGTGCCACAACCACGTCTTCATCAAGGACTACAAGCAGGCCGACTACCAGGGGCTGTTCGCCTTCTTCCAGAACACCTACCTGGTCGATCCCAAGCAGATGCTGGTGGGCGAGAAGCTGACGACGAAGAAGATCGAATTCGTGTCGGTGTTCGGCATCACCAAGC
>JBFWSD010000245.1:0-7897 GCA_050248575.1 Gemmataceae bacterium | reverse complement strand
CGAACAAGCGAGCCCAGCAGATCGCCCGCTTGCTCGAGGATCCGCGTTTCGTCGAGCAACAGGCGAATGTCTGGGACGAGATCCTGTTCAGTCGCGCTCCAGCCCTCCTGGTCCGCAGTCGTGGACCATTCCAGAAGTGGCTGAAGGAACAGTTTGCCCGCAACGAGCCCTATGACCGCTGGGTGCGCGAGCTGTTGCTGGCCGAGAAGCCCGGCACCGAGTTCTTCTATCTGCAATACCGCAATCAGCCCGAAGACGCGACGGTGGCCGTGAGCCGGATCTTCCTGGGCACCCAGATCCAGTGTGCCCGCTGCCACGATCATCCCTTCAATCGCTGGACGCAGAAGGATTTCTATGGCATGGCCGGCTTTTTCGTGCGGCTCGACTTTGTGCAGCGGGCCGACAAGAGCTACGCCCTGGGCGAGAAGAGTACGGGCGAAGTGCTGTTCACCGGTTCGGCCAAGGATCAGCGGCCCGGCAAGAAAGGGGAGCCCGTGTCGCCAAAGTTCCTCGCTGGCCCCGAGCTGAAAGAGCCGCCGCTGCCCGAGAACTTCAGGGAAGTGGAGAAGAAAGGGCAGCCCATCAAACCATTCTTCTCGCGCAAGCAGAAGCTGGCCGAGTGGGTCACGTCCGCGGATAACCGCACCTTTGCCGCAGCTATTACCAATCGCCTCTGGGGGCAGTTTCTCGGCCGCGGGCTGGTGCATCCGGTCGACGACCTGGACGGGCCGGGCTCGCCGCGCTTGCCGGAGGTCTTCGACCTGCTCGCACGCGAGATGGTCACGCTTCGCTTCGACTTGAAGGCGTTCCTGCGTGAACTGCTCAATAGCGAAGTGTACCAGCAAGCAGCCACGGGCACAGTCACCGCGACGTTGCCCAACTGGTACGAACGTGCCCGGGTCAGACCGCTGTCGGCCGAGGAATTGATGGCCTCCTTGCGGGCAGCCACCGGCTCGTCAGCAAAACTCGACGACCGTTCGTTCCTGAAGTACTTCGGCGAACCGAGCGACGGGCGCGGCGAATTTCAGGGGGGGCTGTCCGAACATCTCTTTCTCAACAACAACCGTGCCCTCTGGGTCATGATGCAGCCCGCCAAGGGCAACCTGGCCGAAACCCTGTTGGAGTCCACGGAGCCCTGGCCGGCGCGCGTGGACAGACTGTTTCTCTCGGTGCTGACGCGCTTGCCCAAATCCGACGAACGCGAGTACTTCGTTGCCTACCTGAATGCCGACGACCAGGCCAGCCGCGTGAGCGAAGCCATCTGGGTGCTGGTCAACTGTGCCGAGTTTCGCTTCAACCATTGACCCCCCGCGTCGAGGCCGACCTGCAACGGGCCGGTCTCGACGCATCTCCTGCCGAAAGGATGCTGCCATGAACACCTCCACGCTGTTGCCGCATTCGGGGCACGTTGATCGCCGCGTCTTCTTGAAGGGGACGCTTGCCACGGCGACGGGCGCCTTGTTGCCGAACTGGGCGAGCCTGTTTGGTTCGCAGACGGTGGCGGCCGACATGGGCAAGCGGCCCCGGCGTTGCATCCTGCTCTGGATGAACGGCGGCCCCAGCCAGTTCGAAACCTTCGACATGAAACCGGGCCGCCCCACGGGCGGGCCATTCCGCCCGATCGCCTCCAACGTGACGGGCATTCAGGTGAGCGAATATCTGCCCCGCATCGCGCGGCAGGCCGACAAGCTGGCCATCATTCGCAGCATGAAAACGCTGGACGGCAATCATCCAGCCGCCAGCCATATCCTGCATGTGGGCCGTCGCGAGCCGGATCGCAGCATCCGCCATCCGGAGATCGGCGCCATGGTGGCCAAGTATCTCGGGCCGGCGGATTCCGACTTACCCAGCTATGTGTTGACCGGAGCGGGCGGCGGTTATGGGCCAGGCTTTCTCGGCCCGACCTATCAGCCCTTCCGCGTGGGCCAGGATGGCAAGCTCCCCGAGTTCACCCAGTCGTATCTATCCGCACCGGTGGAAGCGCGGCGCAACGACTTGCTTCGCTTCGTGGAAGGCAAGTTCGCCCGGGAGCATCAGGCCGAGCCCTATGAGACGCATCGCGCTGCCAAGGAGAAATCGTGGCGGCTCCTCAAGTCCCGTTCCCTGTTCGACATCAGCAAGGAGTGGCCCAGGTATCGAGAGCGCTATGGCGATTCCGATTTCGGACGCGCTTGCCTGCTGGCCCGCAAACTCGTGGAGAGCGGCGTGCCCTTCGTCGAGGTCGGGCAACGCGAATACGACACGCACGGCGACAACTTCACCTGGCACAAGGCCAACTTGCAAATCCTCGACCCGGCATGGGCAGCCCTGCTCGAAGATCTCCACGAGCGCGGACTGCTCGACGACACTCTGGTGGTCTGGATGGGCGAATTCGGCCGCTCGGCCAACGTGAACAACAAGGCGGGCCGCGATCACCAGGTCAACGGCTGGTCGGTTGTGCTGGCCGGCGCCGGCATCAAGGGAGGTCAGATCCATGGCGCGACCGACATCGACGGCCGCGACGTCAAGGATGCTCCCGTCACCGAAGGGGACCTCTTCGCGACGATCTACACGGCCCTCGGCATCAATCCCCGCACCAAGCATTACGTGGGCACGCGTCCGGTCTGGGCCACCACCGAAGGCGCCCAGCCCATTCAATCTTTGCTGGGAGGAAAGGGGTGACGCATGGCGACCATCGACTTCAACAAGGCGAAGCTGGCCTGGACGCTCTCCTGGGATTCCGGCTGGGTAACGGCGGTGAGCTTTCTGGGTGACTCACGCCGATTGGCGGCGGGCAATAACCAGGGAGACATTCTGATTTGGGATCTGCCCGAGAAACAAGGCAGCCCGGCGCCCATGCCGAGCCATTGGCTCAAGGGGCACCAAAACTGTGTGGCCCGCCTGCAATGCACGACGGACGGCCGCACGCTTCTTTCTGCCAGCTACGACCATTCAATCCGCCGCTGGGACACCGACGGGAAGCAAAGCAGCAAAGGCGCTGTGCTGCTCAATGCCAGCCCCATCGCCGATCACGAAGCGGCTGAGCGCCGGGGCCGAGCCCGCAAGGAAGCGCCTAGACCGGTACAGGCTGAAGTCGCTGTCCACGAGGCTGCCCAGGTATTGAATGCACATCGCGAATGGGTCAACGTCTTGACCCTGAGCCACGATCAGCGCGTCGTGGTCAGCGGCGACGATGCCGGTACGGTGATCGTCTGGGAGCGGGCCACCATGAAGGAACAGCGACGCTGGCAAGTCAAGGGCTGGGTGCACGCGGCGGCGCTGGCACCCGACCGTCGACAGGCAGTCGTCTCCGAACGCATTCCACTCTACGCCGATGCCAACACACACTACGGCCTCAAGCTCTGGGACGTGGCCCGTGGCGAGATAGCACATGATCTGGCTGAAGCGCTGAAGAACGGCAACGGGAGCCAGACCCCGGCGATCTCGGCGGCTGCTTACTCGCTGGATGGCAGTGTGCTGGCCCTCGGTCAGGGCGGCGGCTCGAACTCCAGCGGCGGCGCTCTCTGTCTTGTCGATCCCGCGACGCGCAAGAAGATCCGCGACCTCACGCCACCTCATCAGTATGGCGTGACCGACCTCGCTTTTCATCCGGACGGCAAGCACCTGGCGTCGGCAGGCCGCGATACCAAGGTCCACATCTGGAATGTCGCCACGGGCAAACTTGTCACGACGATCGGCACTTCGCGCGGCACGGCCAATGGCTGGGACTGGCTGCACGCCATCAGCTTCTCGCCCGACGGCCACTGGCTGGCCGCTGCCGACATGGGCGGGCTGGTACAGATCTGGTCGCTGCCGGGCTAACGAAAGGAACTGCCATGATCGGACAGGTTGCTGGAATCGTGATGCTCTCCCTCAGCGTCGGCGCCGACGTCGAAGCCGACTACGTGCTGCGCGGCGCACAGGTCTTCGACGGCAAGAACGAACAGCTCGTGAAGGCCGACGTGGCCATCAAGGGAGACCGCATCGTGGCGGTGGGCGAGTTCAAGACCGCGGGCCAGCCGCGCGTCCTCGACGTCACCGGCATGGTGGTAGCGCCCGGATTCATCGACCTGCACACGCACAGCGACTTCACCATCACTGACCGTTCCGCGCGTGGCAGCGTGAATTTCCTGATGCAAGGCGTGACCACCGTGGTGACGGGCAACTGCGGTCTGGGGCGGCCCGATGTCGGCACTTATTACAAGCAAGTCGAAGAGGGCGGCACAGGCACCAACATGTTGCACCTGATTCCCCAGGGCTCCGTGCGCAAGGAAATCATGGGAGTTGCCAGCCGCGCCCCGACTGCGGAAGAGCTCGAGAGCATGCGCCGGCTGGTGGAGCGTGGCATGCGTGAAGGCGCGTGGGGCCTTTCCACAGGGCTGTCGTACTTGCCTGGATCGTTTTCGTCGACCGAAGAGCTGATCGTGCTGGCCCGCGCGGCGGGGGCTCAGGGCGGAATCTACGTCAGCCACATCCGTAACCAGGGGAGCCAGCTTCACGATGCCATCAACGAAGCCCTGGAGATCGGCAAGCAAGCCGGTGTGCCCGTACATCTGTCGCACCTGAAAATCGCCGGCGCACAATCACGAGGCACGGCGGCCGCCGCCCTGCGCCTGATCGATGAAGCCCGCCGCCAGGGCCGCGAAGTCACGGCCGATCAGTACCCCTATCACGCCAGCAGCACGTCGCTGATCGCAATGGTCATCCCGCCCATCATGCGCTCACAGGGTGATTTCGAGGAGCGTCTCGCCAATCCTGACGAGCTGCCCAGGATCCGCGCGGCCATCGCCAGACGCGTCGAGACGCGAGATGGGCCGGAGCGTCTGGTGGTGGCCACCTTTGCCCACCGTCGCGACTGGCAAGGCAAGTCGTTGGCCGAACTGGTCAAGCAAGAAAAGAAGTCGGCAACCGACCTTGCCCTTTACATGCTCCAGCACGGCGGCGCCAAGATGATCAGCTTCAGCATGGGAGAAGAAGATGTGCGGCAGATCATGCAAGCGTCCTACGTGGCGACCGCCAGCGACGGCCGCGCGCGCGACATCGGCACGAAGGACCTGTTCCACCCCCGGGACTTTGGCACCTTTCCGCGCAAAATAGGCACCTATGCCATTGAGAAGAAAGTAATGCCGCTGGGACAAGCCTTGCGGAGTGCCACCGGTTTGCCGGCAGATGTCATCCAGCTGCCCGGGCGGGGCTACCTCCGCGCCGGCTACTTTGCCGACATCGTGGTCTTCGATCCAAAGACCTTCCGCGACAAGGCCACCTTCGACGAGCCGCGCCGGCATGCCAATGGCGTGAGTTTTCTGTTCGTGAATGGAAAACTGGCCGTGAACAGGGGAGAAGCGACGGGCAGCCTCGCGGGGCGAGTTTTGCGCCATGCTTCCAAGTGACACCACAGGAGAGGACAATGAACCGACGTCTGGTGGTATTCGGTGCAATGCTGGTCGGGCTGTACTCACTGGCTGCACCTCTCTCGGGGCAGGAAAAGAGCGTCCGCCCAGGAATCAACTCGTCGTTCCAGAATCCGAACGTGAAATCGTTCCAGGAGAGATTCGAAGGCGAAAGTCGCGAAATCTTCAAGCAAAGGCAAGAGATCGTGGCGGCCTGCCAGCTCGAGCACGGCATGGCCGTCGCCGACGTTGGCGCTGGCACCGGTCTGTTCAGCCGCCTGTTTGCCAAAGCGGTCGGGCCAAAGGGGAAAGTTTACGCCGTCGACATCACGCCCAATTTCGTGCGCCATATCGAAAAGACCTCGCAAGAACTCGGACAAAAGAACGTGATCGGCGTCGTCTGCACACAGACCTCTTCGGAACTGCCCAGGAATTCGGTCGACGTGGTCTTCATCTGCGACGTCTATCACCATTTCGAATTCCCCTACAAGACGATGGAGACGATTCATGCGGCCCTCAAGCCGGGTGGCCGCCTGGTGCTGATCGACTTCCACCGCATCGAAGGCAAGACCTCCGAACGGCTCCTCAAACATGTCCGCGCCGGACAGGACGTCTTCACCAAGGAGATCGTGTCCTGCGGCTTCAAGGTCGTCGAGGAGAAGAAGTTGCTGACGGAGAACTACTTCGTACGCTTCGAGAAGTTAGAGCTGAATCCTCGATAAGAAGAGCAGAGAGGCCAGTGTCTTCCTGACGGGCCGCGCGCACTCCTGTGGCGAAGATGGACTTTGAGTGCGGGGTCGAATGCCTCGGGGGGGGACCGCCTGACGTCGCTGCGACATGCAAACAGGATGAGGGAGAGGCAGAGAAAATCAATTCGGGAAAGTAGGGTTGAGGGTGGGGGAGAGGGGGACCGCGAGCAGAGGAAAACCCCGCACCCCCAAACCCTTCTTCCCCGAATTGAGAATACCCTTCAAGATCCTTCAATTTGAGTAAGAGCTTCAACGATTGTCAGCAGATGGGAATGGCCCCCATCTCGTCGTCGGTGACCTGGCGAATGAGACTGCGAAGCAGCTGGGCAACTGTGAGGCCGCGGCAATCGGCCGCATCTTTCAAGGCTGCCATCTGCGGTTCGGCCAGCAACAGTGACACCTCGACCACTGGATCAGCGTCGCAAGTACCTGGACCATTCATGTTGGCGAACATTGCAATCTCCCGCGCGGCCGCCTGTTACAGAAAGGAGCGGCCGCCATGCCAAGAAGAGGAAACTGAGCACACGTCAATGTTCATGGTCGACGTTGGTGTGCTCCGTAGAGGGCTGAGCAAGCCCGGCGGCAAATCAACCGCATCCGCTTCCATCGAGGTCGAGTCATGTTGGTTGCCTGCTTGGAGGAGCCGGGGATGGCGTCGGGGGTTTAGGGCCCCCGACGCCAGCCGGCCATCTCGGATCAGGTACGCGTTTTGAGGCAGACGCAATTCGCATGCCAGACTTTTGGCGCGAATGGGCACAGCATGGAAACGCCGTGAAAATCGAGGTTTGCAAGAAGGGGAGAGTTTACCTGCCTCGAACCGGAAGTTCGCGCGTGCTTGGCATCTAGACAAAACTGCTGGAAACCTGGGCAGCCAATCAGAGATCTCATTTGTGCCATGCACGGTGCTGCCCGAATGCAACTCCATGCAAATTAACTGGATATATCCATCTCAATCGTTAGGCCCGATTGGCACTCCCTTTGCGACTCGCCCAGCACACGCCAGCATAACTCGATAGCGATAGGAAGGCTCGCTTGGATCTACTCGGTGGTTCGATTTGCCCGTACTGCGGTGTGGGCTGTCGTCTCGAGTTCGAGGGTGCTGGCAAACAACTCTCACGTGTCCGTGGCGACACAAGGGCTGCTGCCAATCTCGGCCGCATGTGCGCCAAGGGCGCACAGCTGGGACCCACCATCGATACTTCAGACCGGCTCACTCATCCTCTTCTTCGGCGCAGCAAGAGCGGCCCGCTCGAACGCGTCTCCTGGGAGGAGGCCATCGCCCACATGGCCGCCCGCCTGGGCGACATCCACGCACGGTCTGGTCCCGATGCCCTCGGCTTCTACGGCTCGGGGCAACTCGATACGGAAACGTGTTACCTGATCACCAAGCTCTTCAAGGGGCACCTGGGCTGCAACAATACCGATTCGAACAGTCGTCTGTGCATGGCCGCGGCCGTGGCGGGTTACAAGACCAGTCTGGGCAGTGACGGCCCGCCCACCTGCTACGAAGACATCGAACTTGCCGACGTGTTCCTGATCATCGGCAGCAACATGGCCGAGGCCCACCCCGTTCTCTTCGATCGCGTCCGCGATGCCAGGAGGGCACGTCCCGACGTGAAGGTCATCGTCGTCGATCCGCGGCGGACGCCCACCGCCGCGATCGCCGATGTTCATCTGCCGGTTTCGCCGGGCGGAGACATTCCTCTTCTCAATGCCTTGGCCCGCCTGCTGCTGTTGATGGGAGCGGTCGATGAACGCTTCACGCAAGAACACACGCGA
>JBFWSD010000244.1:0-7905 GCA_050248575.1 Gemmataceae bacterium | reverse complement strand
CAAGCGGGCTGACGAACTTTACGCCGAGCAACGAAATCGACTTTGCCGGCGCACTGATCGGTTGTTCGCGCTGCTGATGCTCGTGCAATACTTGGCGGCGATTGCAGCGGCCTTGTGGCTCACACCGTACACCTGGATTGGCGCCGCACGGCAATGGCATCCGCACTTGTGGGCAGCCCTGCTGCTCGGCGGGCTCGTGACGCTGCCGCCCGTGGTGCTCGCCTGGCTCTGTCCCGGCGCCACCCTTACCCGGCACGTCGTCGGCATCTGTCAAATGCTCATGGGCGGGCTGCTGATCCACCTCACGGGCGGCCGCATCGAGACCCACTTCCACGTCTTCGGCTCCCTGGCGTTCCTGGCCATCTATCGCGACTGGCGCGTGCTTGTTTCCGCGTCCGCGGTCGTTGCCCTCGATCATTTCTTGCGCGGCATGTTCTGGCCCGAGTCCGTCTTCGGCACAGCCATCGTGAGCGACTGGCGCTGGCTCGAGCATACCGGCTGGGTCCTCTTTGAAGACATGTTCCTGATCGTGGCCTGCCGCCAGAGTGTCGACGAAATGCAGCGCGTTTGCCTGCGCCGCGCCCAGCTCGAGCATACGCGCAACAGCATCGAGAAACAGGTGCACGATCGGACGGCCGAGTTGCAGTTTCAGACCGAGAAGCTGGCACGGGCCACCGACAGCTTGCGCGTCAGCGAAGCCCGTACCCAGTCAGCCCTGCGGGCCGCCGAGAAAGCAAACCGCGCCAAGAGCGAGTTTCTGGCCAACATGAGCCATGAAATCCGCACGCCCATGAACGGCGTCCTCGGCATGACCGAACTGGCCCTCGACACCGAACTCACACCGCTGCAACGCGAGTACCTGTCCATGGTGAAAAGCTCGGGCGAGGCCCTCTTGACCATCATCAACGAGATCCTGGACTTCTCCAAGATCGAAGCGGGCAAGCTGGAACTCGACCCGCAGCCCTTCTCCCTGCGCGATTGCCTGGGCACGATCATGAAATCGCTTGGCTTGCGCGCCGCCGAGAAAGGACTCGAACTCACTTACCACGTGGCCGCCGAAGCGCCCGACACCCTCTGCGGTGATGCCGGCCGCCTTCGCCAAATCCTCGTCAATCTCGTGGGCAACGCCATCAAATTCTCCGATCGAGGCGAGGTCTCGGTTTGCGTCGATCAGATGCCCCTGGAAGACTCGCAAGTAGGCCTCTCTTTTGTGGTCCGCGATCGGGGCATCGGTATTCCTGCCGAGAAGTTGTCGGCCATCTTTGATCCCTTCGAGCAGGCAGACAACTCGACCAGCCGCCGTTACGGCGGCACGGGCCTGGGCCTGTCGATTTCAAAGAGACTGGTCAATCTCATGGGGGGCCACATCCACGCGAGCAGCATCGTCGGCCAGGGCAGCGTCTTTCGCTTTGACGCCCGCTTCGCCCCCGCCTCGCCGGGATCTGTCCAGGATCTCCACCACCCGATCAACTTCAACGGCAGCCCGGTGCTGATCGTGGACGACAACGACGTCAACCGCCGCCTGCTGCACGATTTCCTCGTCAGCTGGGGTCTGACACCGACGCTGGCGAACGGAGCCCGCGATGCGCTGACCCTAGTCCAAGAACGTACGCAGCAAGGAACGCCGTTTCGGCTGATTCTCCTGGATGCCATGATGCCCGACATGGACGGCTTCGAACTGATGGAGCAGTGGCGTGCCGATGCTGGCTTCGACTTTAGCACGGTCGTGATGCTGTCGTCCGCGGGGCGGCCGGAAGATGCCCGGCGCTGCCGTGAGTTCGGCGCCGACTATCTTTGCAAGCCGATCGGACAAAGAGAGTTGCTTGCCGCCGTCGTCAAGGCCGTCGACAAGACGGCACGCACGGAAGAGTCGCGCTTGGCAAAGTCTGCCCCGCCAGCCGTCGTCGCGGGCCGCATTCTTCTCGCCGAAGACAACCTGGTCAACCAGAAGTTGGCCCTGCGCTTGCTAGAGAAGCGGGGCCATCAGGTTGTCGTTGCTGACAACGGCCGCCGCGCAGTCGAGGCCGTGCGGTCTCAACCCTTCGACCTGGTCTTGATGGACGTGCAGATGCCCGAAATGGACGGGTTCCAGGCGACGACTGCCATCCGGGCGGCGGAAGGCACTGGCCCGCGGCATTTGCCGATCGTCGCAATGACGGCCCACGCCTTGAAGGGAGACCGTGAACGCTGCCTCGAAGCCGGCATGGATGATTACATTTCCAAGCCCATCCGCCCCGATGCGCTGTGGGAAGTTCTGGAGAAATTTCTCTCCGGCCCGGCGGCGGGCCAGACGCAGGATCAACAACGGGAGATGGCTTCGGCGGGTTCTTGATAGCATCACCAGATTCAGTGACAGGGTATGCCCTTGTGGCTTATGTTGATGCAGGATGTCGCAATTCGGTACACACGCCCTTTCAGGCGCTGCGGTCGAACCCTTGACTAATCTGGAGTATAGAGATCCAGTTTTCTTGGCTCGAGATTTGCACCGTGAAGACGCACAGATTTTTCACCTGCGAGAACACTGCGATGAAGTCGACCCATCAAGTGCGGTGCGGCCCCGAACGAGACACGCTGGCGAGCAGTCTGGCCGAACGGGTCAAGGAACTGGTCACGCTCCATCAGGTAGCGCGACTGTTTCAGCGCAATCTGTCCACGCAAGAATTGTTCGAGATCCTCGTCGACTTGCTACCGGGGGGCTGGCAGTTTCCGGAGCAAACGGCTGCCCGCATCGTGTTCGGTAGTCTTGACGTGCGTGGCAAGGGCTATCGCCGTTCTCCGTCCATCCAGGAGGCGCGGTTTCAGACCCGAGAAGGGACCAGCGGGCTCATCGAGATCGTTTACCTGGGGGATTCCCGAGTTGATGAGGGCGTCTTCTTGCGGGAGGAACGCGACCTGCTCGATTCGCTGACCGAGTTGCTTTCCCTGCACCTCGAATACCGGGAAGGCCGCGAAGCGTTCGAGAAGTCGGAACGGCGTTTCCGTGATCTGGTGGAGGCGGCGCCCGACCTGATCATCACCGTGGATGCTGGCGGTCACATTACCAACCTGAATCCGGCCTTCGAAAGCTTGTTGCGCGCATGCCGCACAAACTGGCTCGGCCAGCATTTTCGTGGGCTCCTCGCGGAAGAGGATCTGCCCGGGGCGGAACGTCTCTTTGTGCGCACGCTGGCGGGCGAGAATTCATCCGCCAGCGAATTTCACCTGCGCCGCAGCGACGGTGTGCTGGTTCCGGCCGAGGTGACGGTGGCCCCGCTCCGAGGCGAGTCGGGCCAGGCGGTCGGCGCGCTGGCAATTGTGCGTGATTTGACGCGACGGAAGGAGCTGGAAGCGCAATTCCTGCAAGCTCAGAAGATGGAGAGCTACGAACAGCTCGCGGGCGGCGTGGCCCACGATTACAACAACCTGCTGACCATCATCTCCGGCTACAGCGAGATCGCGCTGGCGCGGCTAGAGCCCGACCATCCGCTCTGTGCGTTGATTCGTGAGATCCGCCAGGCGGGCGAACGCGCCGCCGCGCTGACCCGGCAGTTGCTCGCTTTCAGTCAACGGCAAGTCTTCCACCTCGAACTGCTGGATGTGAATGCCATCGTCACCGATCTCCAGAAGATGGTGCGGCGTCTCTTGGGCGCCGACATCAAGCTGACGACGAGCCTCGCCGCCGATCTGCCCGCCATTCGCGCCGACGCCGGGCAGATCGAACAAGCCATCTTCAATATCGTCGTCAATTCGCGCGAGGCCATGCCCGACGGCGGAGAACTGATCATCGAGACCGAACTGACGCACTTCGACGAACTGGGGGGCGAGCTCCCGCCCGGGCTCCGGGCCGGCCCGTCGGTGAAGTTATCGATCCGCGATACCGGACACGGCATGGAACCGCAGGTGCGGGCACGCATCTTCGAGCCCTTTTTCACCACCAAGGCGCCCGGTGCAGCCAGCACCGGGCTTGGCCTCGCGGCTGTGTTCGGCATCGTCACCCAGTGCGGTGGACACATCGACGTCGCCAGCGCGCCGGGCAAGGGAACCACGTTCACCTTGTTCTTCCCTGCTGAGGCCACGCCAGGTGCGGAATCAGGCACGCAGTTGCTGCCCGCGTGCTCCGAGACGGTCTTGGTGGCCGAAGACGACGACAACCTGCGCCGTTTCATCTGCGAATTGCTGGAAGCACAGGGTTTCAAGGTCCTCGCGGCCGCTGATGGTCAAGAAGCCCTGGAATTGAGCCGCCAGCATGCCGGCAACATCGACTTGCTGGTGAGCGACGTGGTGATGCCTGCCCTGAACGGAGGCAAGCTGGCCGAACAGCTCGAGCAGCAGCGGCCCGGGCTCAAGACGCTCTTTCTCTCGGGCTACAACGATAGCGTTGTAGTGCGTCAGGGGCTCGGCCTCGGGCATGATCGCCCGTTCCTGGCCAAGCCGTTCCAGCCACGCGGCTTGATTCGCAAGGTCCGCGAAATCCTCGAAGCCCCGAGCCAAGCAGCAGCCAGCGCCGACGCTTGATCATTTCATCAGCCAACTCTGCCGCGCTGGCGAAAAATCCTCCACTGGCGAAAACCACGCTGATCGAAGCACGCCAACACGCTGAAAAGACCGCAATTTTCGAGCTTTTTGCGTTGGCATCCCTTTTGCATTTGGACACGGTAACTTCACTCACGAGGAGTCAGCCGTGTTTCCACTCAAAGCAATCCTGGTTGAATGCAGCGAAAAGTTGTCGCCCCATCTCCGCCGCGAACTGGCGAACCAGGCCGTGGAGATCGAGGCGGAACACGCTTCGATCTCACGCCTGATCGAGCATTGTCGGCTCAAGAAAGACGAACACCGGCTGTTCGTCACGGAGCTGCAGGAGCCCGGCGCTGAGCGGAACTTGCGGCGTCTGAGCGGGATGTACATGGGCCAGCCGATCCTGGCCGCGGTGCCGCCGGCCACCAGCGCGGAGGAACTGATGCGCTGGATGCGCGCCGGGCTGTCACAGGCAGTGACCGTCCCGATTCATGGGCTGGAGTTCAGGGCTTCCCTGGACGGGATTGCCCACGGGTTCTGTGCCCGGCGCGGGCAGGCTCGCACCATCGCCGTGTCCAACGTGATCGGCGGCTGTGGCGGCACTACGGTGGCCCTGAATCTGGCCCACGAGCTTGCCTTCATTCACGAACAGGAAACGATCCTGCTGGAGATCACGTTTCAGCCCGGCATGCTGGGCACCTTGTTCGACGTGACTCCGCAGTACACCTTGCAGGACCTGGCCAACATGGGGGACCGGCTGGATGCGCATGCCATGCAGCAAGGGGTGCATCACATCCTCGATCGGCTGTCGATCGTGCCCGGGCCGCACCGGAGTGTGCCGCCGGCGCAGCAGAACTGGGATGGCATTGCCCGGATCATTGAAGTCTGCCGCAGTCTTTGCGACGTGCTCGTGCTCGATCTGAGTACTTGCTTCGACGAGGGCTACATCGACGTCCTGCAAGCGGCCGATCAGATCGTGCTGGTCAGCGAGCAGCGCATTCCTGCGCTGCGGAACCTGCAGATGGTGCTCGACCATCTTGGTCGAGACCAGCTGGCGGCCCGGCCGCAGGTGGTCGTCAATCGCTATGACCCGAAGCTGCCCGGTTTTGGCGGCGAGGATCTGGAGCGTCTGTTGCACGTCGAGCCGCACACGATCCCGGCGGACTTCATGGTGGGAGAGGCGGAGAACCACGGCCGGCCGCTGCGCGTGGAATCGGAGCGGTCGGTGGCGCTGGCTTCGATCAGTCAACTGACCCGGAAGCTGCTTGGTATTCCTGAGCCGGCGGCGCGCGTGCCCGCCAGCACGCTGTCTCGCTTTTGTCAGGCCATTGGCATTGCCTAGCTGGAGAGAAACATGAACGCGAAGCGCGTACGCCTGTTGCACATCGAGGACGATCCGATTCAGCGTCGAGTGGTGGCGCACTACCTGCAGTCGAACCCGGACTACCAGTTCGAGATCACGGGTGCGGCAGATGAGGAGACTGCCCTCGCCGAGTTCGAGCGGAGCCGGGCCGACTGCGTGTTGCTGGATTATCATCTGTCGGCCGGCGACGGCATGAGCTGTCTGCGTCGCATCCGGGGTTGTGATGCGCGGGTGCCCGTCATCGCGATCTCGGGAGTGGCCACTCCCGAGATCGCCGCCAACCTGCTGCGGGAAGGCGCGGATGACTATCTCGACAAGCAAGGGCTGCGGCGCGAGACGCTGACGAGCAGCATCGTCACGGCCCTCGCTCGCCATCGTGCCTGGCAGCGCTCGTCGCAGCGGCCCCCGGCTCGCCTGCGCATGCTGGTCAAACGAATGAGCCACCTCGTGCGGGCACTCGACCCGGCGCTCGTCGGGCTGGCGGCCAGCCTGGCCGAGGTCGCTGCCCTGTCGCGCCTCGACGATCAAGAAATCGCCGATTTGCTCAAAGAAGCTGGTGGAGACACTCTCATGCCGAGCATCCAGGTGCGGTTGCTATGCGGCATGGTTCGCGAACTGTTGCGTCCCGGCACCAAGGATCGCCCTTTCAACGGAGATAACTGATGTCAACAACCCTGTGTACGTCCGAAGAACTGCTGTGCGGGGCCATTCGGCGCAGCGACTTGCTCGAACGCGTCTGCGGCGACGAGGAGGTGATGCTCGAACTGGTGGAGCTAGGGCTGACCGAATGCCCGCGCTTGCTTCAGGCCCTGCGTGCGGCCGTGGCCGCGGGAGATGCACACACCATCGAACGCGCCGCTCATGCCCTCAAGGGCGTGGCCGGCAACCTGGCCGCGGACGAGGCGTTCGAGCTTGCCCTCGAAATGGAGCAAGCCGCACGCGCAGAGGATACGCTTCTCGCGGCTTCGTTCTTGCCCAGGATCGAAGCGGCCATGCAGAGGGTCGATGCCGCGCTTTCCTTGCTGTGCACGGAGAAAGGATAACGTCATGCGCGTGCTCGTTGCGGACGATGATGCACTGTCACGCCGGCAGCTCGAGGCTCTTCTCGAGCAGGATGGGCACGAAGTGGTGGCCGTGGCGGACGGCGCGACAGCCTGGAGTCTCTTGCAGCGCCCCGTCGGCCCCCGGCTTGCCATCCTCGACTGGCTGATGCCCGCGAAAGACGGCATCGAGATCTGCCGCCTGATGCGGCAAGCCGAGGGCCTGCAGCCCAACTATGTCATCATGCTGACTTCACGCGACCGACAGGCAGACAAGGTGGCCGGGCTGCAAAGCGGCGCCAACGATTACGTGACCAAACCCTACGATCCTGCCGAACTCAGGGCCCGGGTTCACGTGGGTCGCAACATCCTGCAGCTACAGCAACGACTGGCAGCCAAGGTCGCCGAGCTGGAGCATGCTCTCGCCGAGATTCAGCAATTGCGCGGCCTGCTCCCGATCTGCTCGTACTGCTTGAAAATCCGCGACGACCGCAACTACTGGAAACAGATCGATCAGTACTTCATGGAACACTCGGAGCTGCGCTTCAGTCATGGTGTCTGTCCTGACTGCTGGCAAAGCACGGTAGCCCCTCAACTGGAGATGTTTCGCAAATCCCATGCGCCAGTCACTGGCAAGGAGAAATCATGAAGACCTGGTGGCAAGCGATGATCCGGGAGGAAGACGGCGCCACTTCGGCCGAATACGCCGTGATGCTGTCTTTGATCGTGGCTGGCGCTTTGTTTGCGATGGCCCTGCTCGGCTTCACCACGCGCGACGCATTTCTCGGCGTTGCGGGCAGCGAAGGAGCCGATCCGCCGCCCGCCAGCAGCGGACCGCCCGATAGTCCCGGCACACCCGCACCGCCCCCTGACGCGGGCAGCGGCGGCGCGCCCGATGACGGCGCCGGCGGTGGCGGCACCCCCGATGATGGCGGCAGCGGCGGCGATGCGGGCGTGGGCAGCCCGGACTCGGGCAGCAGCGGCAGCGGCAACAACGGCAACAACGGC
>JBFWSD010000243.1:0-7942 GCA_050248575.1 Gemmataceae bacterium | reverse complement strand
CAGGGTGCGGCCGAGTTGAATTTCATAAGCTCTGGGGGGCAGCGCCATCGACCGCATCTGGATCTCGTGGCCGGCGCGGCCCCAATCTCGAGCCCACCACGATAGGAACTCGATGCTGAGCCAGGCGCCGGGCGAGCGATCGAGGATCACTTCGACCTGGATCAACACCTCGTTGGCGCGGCCCCCATTGGTGCGCCGCAGGATCGCCTGCGGCAAGTCGCCGAACTCGCCCGGAAGCGACAGGTGTCCGACTTCCAGCTCCGCCAGCGGCTTGGGATGGCAGAAGCAGCCCGCAACGCCGGGAAGCACGGAAATCGCATCGACCAGCGCTTGCACTTGCGGTGGCAATTCCAAGGGGCGTCTCCTCTTGCTTGGGCTGGACCGGGACACTCACGGCAAGGGCACCGACTTGCCGTCGGCCTTGCCCCCCAGGTACTGGTAGGTCCAGTGGTCGATGGTCTCGGAGAGGAAGTGGACCGAGCCGTCTCCCATCAGGAACTGGGCGCCGCCCGGATGCCGCGATTTGAAGGCAAGCTCGGTCGACCAGTTGTTGTAGTTCTTGCAGTTGTTGGGGTCCGGGCTGCCGGTGTTGTTGCACGAGTCGTAGTTGATGGGCACGATGGTACGGGTCAGCCCTTGCCCGTTGTTGGAACGGGCCCAGCCCCCGGAGGCATGGCCGGAGCATTCACTGCGCACCTCGCCAAAGTAAATCGTGTTGCTGGCTCCGTCGGTGACGTCGAGCAACCTGATCCGATGGCCACGGCGCGAGAAGACGCCCGCGAAGTTGGTCACATCGTCGTAAGGGGCCAGCGCGTACGTGTTCCAGCTATGCGTGCACGTGACCGCCGGGCTGTCGATCGTCTGCGACGGCCCGCACGAGGCCGCATAGCTGTGCAGGGCACGCCCGTTGAATACCCGCCGCTGTTCGGTCGGGCAGAGATACACTGGCACCACGTTGCCCGCGATGAGGTTGCCCGCCGCGTCGGTCTGATCGTCCGGCTTGCTGTTCAGGTTGAACTGCTTGTAGACATTGTCTTGCTCCACGAAGGGCAGCAAGTGCAACAGGATGGAACCACGATCGCTGGCACTGTTCGACCAGATGGAACCGGCGGGATAGCTGCCCTGCACGCCTTCGTACATGTTGAGGGCAATGCCGATCTGCTTCAGGTTACTGGCGCAGCGGGCCCGGTTGGCGGCCTCGCGCACTTTCTGCACCGCGGGCAGCAAGAGTGCGATCAGGATGCCGATGATGGCGATCACCACCAGCAGTTCAATCAGCGTGAAACCGAATCTTCTCGGCCGCAAGTTCTTGGCCTGCACAAGATCACGTTCCAATGCCATGGTGGCCCCCCCGGGTGGAAATGATGCATGCAGTCTATCCGGTGCGGGCCGCACTTGCAACGGCTCAGCCCATGACGGCCAGGGCCAAGGCGCCCACGGCCAGCAACACCGCTGCTCCCGTCAGGAAGATCATTCCCGAGCGCGGCGCGATCAGGGCCTTCTTGGTCGGCGCGGCCACCAGGCTGGTCGCAACGCCCACGGCATACACGGTGCCGAAGGCGGTCCCCGACAGCGAGACGTGCTTGAAGACGTAGCCGACGATGGTGGGCAGGATCGGCCCGAGCAGGAAGCCCATCAGGATGGCGCCGCCGATCGCGTTGCCCAGGCTGTGCGTGCCCGCCAGGTTGCCCAGCGCGATCGCGCCGATTGCGGCCAGCAAGACGATCACCCAGGGGTCCGAATCCGACGACAGCAACTGTTGATGGTGCAGGAAGCCTACGAGCAGTCTGGAGGCCAGGAACGCCAGCCAGCCAAACGTGATCACCAGTGCTTGCCGCGGCGGGGCCAGTCCCACTTCCGTGAAGTAGGGGCGGGCGTCCGGGCCAAGCAAGCCCTCGAGCAAGGTGTAGAGGGCCACCACCAGCGCTGCCACCCACACCAGCGGGTTCGCCAAGAGCGACGTGGTGTCGATGGCCACTTCCGGTCGCGGGTAGCTCTCGCTCGACGTGAATGCGGCCAGGAAACCGGGCACCAGGCACCAGCACGCCACCAGGCAGATGCCCCGGCGGCTTCCCAGCGCCCGAATCAGCGAGGCCGTCAACTGCGGCGCCAGCAAGGCGCCCAGCCCGAAGAAGACAAAACCGAGGTTGGTCGAAGCGGTCTCGTCGTTGGCAAAGAAGGCCTGCGGCATCATCACGGCGGTGCTGACGCCGACGCAGCCCGCGGCGATGGCGGTGACGATGATCGCGCCCAGCGTGCCGGGAATGGATTTATCGAGTGCCAGCCCGGCGATGCCGAAGGCGCCGAGCAACAAACCAAGGCAGGCGATCGGCTTCACGCCCCACGAATCGACGAGCAGCCCGGCCAGGAACAGGGCTGGCACGAATGCGAGCTGCCACGCGGCAAACAGCCCTTCCACGGCACTTTCTTCCAGCTGCAAGCGTTCGGCAATCGCGGGCCGCAACGCAGTCCCCATGGCCAGCAGCAGGCCAAAGGTCAGCCCGCCGGTCATCACCAGCCAGGTCAGTTCGTGGATGCCGATCATGGAGCCCTCGCGCGGAGGTGAAGCGGACGAAATGGGACAGCTTGTCCCCTAGTAAATACGTCGCGCCGGATATGATAATTTGTATAGGCAGCCCGGGCAGCGGCCAAGCGCTGCCAGTAGGCGTCATTTCCCTAGCAGCTTGTCCAGCTTCTCGTGGAATTCTTTCACGTTGTCCTTGGTGAGCACCAGGTGCGGGATGTAGAGCACGCCATCCTTGGGCAAGCCTGACCTGTTGCCCCGAGCCAATTCAGCCATCAGCTTCACCGACTGGTAGCCAAGTTCGAAGGGCTGCTGCACGACGGTGCCTTCGATGTGCCCTTCCCTGACGCCGATCAGCGTCCCTTCCTCTTCGTCAAAGCCAACGATCTTGATCTGCCCCGTTTTCTTCGCGTCGCGGACGGCTTTGAGAAGGGCCGGCGGGTTGTACGCCCACAGTCCAATCAGGCACACGTTATTTTCACCGGCCAGCTTGGTCATGGCGTCGCTGGCCAGCTCGGCGCACTTCTGTTCGTCGACATTGTCGGTAAAGGTGTCGAGCAGCTTGTACTTGCCATACTGCGGGCCGCGGGCATCCTTGACGCCGGCCAGTTCGTCCAGCAAGCCCTGGCGGCGTTGCCGCGCGTTGAGCACGTCGCTCCGCCCGACAAAGATGGCGATGGTGCCGCCGTCGGGCAGCGTCTTCTTGACGAGCTTGCCCGCGTCCTTGCCGGCGGCGTAGTTGTCCGTGCCGATGAAACAGAGCCGCTTGCTGCCCGGCGCATCGTTGTCCTGGGTGATGATCGGCACGCGCGCAGCGATCCTGTCAATGTACTCCGTCTGCTTTTCTGGATCGATGGCGCACAGGGCAATGGCCTTCACGCGCAAATCCAGCAGATCGTCGATGATGATCCTCTGGTCGTCAGGGGTCGGGTCGCGCGGCCGGCGAAACTCGACCTTGACGTTCTTCAGTTCCTTTTCAGCCTTGCGCGTGCCCGCTTCGGCAACCGTCCAGAACGAGGCGATATTGTTGGCCACGAAGGCCACCCGCACCGTGTCGGGCGGCTTGTCGTCGTCACCGAGAGCCAGCAAGCAGCCCGGACCGAGAGCCAGCAGAACGGCGCAGGTGAGTCGAAACATGCTGCTGTCCTTTCCAAAAGGCGGCGTCGCGAACGAAACGCCTCGGTTGACACTGAGATACCTACGAATCCGCCCTGCCAGGTGCCAGGAGCTGTTCCTTGTGGTTGTTCCGGGCGGCGGAGTTTCTCTTGTTCCGTGTTCACGGTCGCTCTCGGAGTTCTTTGCGGTTAATCTTGGTTGGACATGATCGCTTGAAGCGTGGCTGCGCCTTGGGAGTTCATCATGAAGAAGTCGATCATCGGCATCGCGCTGTTGCTGAGCGTGGCGGGCGGCGCTTTCGCCCAGGAAGTCGCGGCGGCCCGGCGGCGGGCTTATCTCACGCAGCTCCAGGCCGCGCTGCCCGCCAGTCCGCACTGGAATGCCTGGCTGGCACGCACGGGGGAGTTGCCTCCCGATTTCTCGGCATTGACAGCCAGCGCGGATTTGCCCGATCCGCTGGTGGAACACGAGACGCGCGAGCGGCAGCCCATCGCCAGCAAGGAAGCGTGGCAACAGCGGCGGGCCAAGCTCAAGCAACTCTTGCAGCACTACGTGACCGGCACGTTCCCGCCCGCGCCGGCAAACCTCAAAGGGGAAGTGCTGAAAGAACTCAAGGAAGGGCAGGTGACGTTGCGCGAGGTCTTGCTTCGCTTCGGCCCGAACGAAGCGGGCCGCCTGCACCTCACCTTGCTCATCCCCGCCAGCAAGGGACCTTTGCCCGTCTTCATCGGCACCAACCGCAGCTGGGCCGGGCTGGCCGTCGAGCGCGGTTACCTCGCTTGCCTCGTTGCCGCTTCCGATCGGCAGGACGATACCGAGGAGTTTGCCCGTCTTTATCCCGACCATGACTTTACCTGCCTGGCGCGGCGAGCCTGGGGCGTGTCGCGGGCCATCGACTATCTGCACACGTTGCCCGAGGTCAACAAGGAGCAGATCGTGCTCAGCGATCACTCGCGCGGCGGCAAGATGGCCACCTGGGCCGCCGCCTTCGATGATCGCTTGACCGCCGTGGTCGGCTCCAGCTCGGTCACGGGCGGCTCGCTTCCCTGGCGCTACGCGACCGATCGCTACGCCAATGAAACGCTCGAGCAGATCACGCGCAACTATCCGCACTGGTTTCATCCGCGGCTGCGTTTCTTCGCCGGGCGGGAGAATCAGCTGCCCGTGGACATGCACGAGCTGGTGGCCCTCATCGCGCCGCGGGCCTACATGATCACGCTGGGCACGCACGAATCGGAGGTCAACCCGTGGGGGGAGGAACGCAGCTTCCTGGCGGCGCGGCGCGTCTATGAACTGCTCGGCGCGCGCGATCGCCTGGCGCTGCGCTTTCGCCCGGGCTTGCACACGCCCGCCCAGGGGGACCTCGAAGCCTACTTCGACTGGTTCGATGCCATGCTGGGCCGCAAGCCGGGCAAGTCCCCCGACCGCCTCCTCTTCGACTATTCCTTCGCAGGCTGGCAGAAGCAGTCGGGCATCACCATCGATGCGCAGCAGTATCCCGAACGCGGGCTGGACGACCTGCCCGCCGACCGGGCCGCGTGGAACCGGCAACGCGTGCAAGTGCGCAGCCGCATCCTGGACATGCTGGGCAAGCCTCCCGCACGGCCGAAGAGCACTGCCAGCAAGGGGCTGGGGTCGAGCCCGCCGGGTTCACGGCCCGCGCCGCGCGATTACGTGGAGCGCATCATCGGGCGGCCCGTGGCCACGCAGGACGTGGACTGTGCGGCCCTCTCGTTCGCCGGTGTGAACGGGCTGCTCTACTATCCGCGCGGCACTCCTGCCAGCCGCAAGCTGCCCGTGGTCATCCTGCTTCATCCCAATGCCCATGCACGCGGGTATTCGCTGCTGCCCTTGACGCCCGATAGCGCGGGCCGCTCCGCCTATCTGCGCGGCACGTTCCCGCTCGATGACGGCGGCTTCATGGGGACCGACTTCAAGATCGGCACGCTTGCCCAGGCGGGCTTCGCGGTCTTCGCCTTCGACATGGTCGGCTTCGGCACGCGCCTCGACGAGGCCAAGGACTTCTATCGCCGCCATCCCGACTGGTCGCTCCTGGGCAAGATGGTCGACGACGTGAGCGCGGCGGTTGACATGCTCGCGCAGAACGACCGGCTCGATCCCGATCGGATCCATGTGATGGGCTACGCGCTGGGTGCCACGGTGGCCCTTCATGCGGCGGCCCTGGATGAACGGCTTGCGGGGGCGTGTGCCCTCTCGGGCTTCACGCCGCTGCGGCTGGAGACGGCCGCCAAGGGAACCCATCACTTGCAAGAACTATCCGAGCTGCATGGCCTGGCGCCGCGGCTTGGCTTCTTCCGCGACGAGCCGCGCCGGCTGCCCTTCGACTATCACGAGGTGTTGAGCCTGATCGCGCCGCGGCCCGTGCTGGTGGTGGCCCCGAAGCTCGACCAGACCGCCACGCACGCGGATGTCAAGCTGTGTGTGGGGCAGGCACGCAAGATCTATGAACTGATGGATCCGGAGGAACCGCAGCGCGTGGTCTTCGATCCGACCTGGAGCGGGCAGTGGCGCGATCCGGGCAAGCACGCGGCCCGCCTGCGCCGTCTCGAGCTCTACGCCCCCGACGAGTTCGACTTGCTCGCCCCGCGGACCCTGTCGGGGGCGAACTACTGGGCCCGGGTCATGTGGCGGCCCTGATCGGCGTCCAGAGGCGGAGGAATCACTTCGCTGACAGACACACCAGACACGTCAAAAGACACTGCCCGGCGCAGGATAGAGGTAAACACGCCGTCGTCCGATGGCGACCGCGTCGGGAAGGGCTGCTTTCATTTGCGCACTTTTGGCCTTGGAGGAAGATGGCGTTGACGCTCAGCCCATGCTGGAAACGACTTGTGACTTTCGCTCAACCCCTTTCATTGCGCAAACGGGACGCGAAACAGGCGAGTCTGGGGGGCTGACACCCCCCGCTCGCCTGGTCAGCACTACGTGGTGTCATCCTGTGTCACTTCTTGTCGCTGATGCACCACAGATTCTTGTAGGTGCGAATGAAGATCTCGCCGTCGGAGGGGGCGATCGAGGCGTGGCATTGCTCGCCCAGCTTGTTGGTGGCGAGGACCTGGAACTTGGGGCTGGCGGCCAGCACGGTGGTGTCGCCGTTCTTGCTGAGAATGTAAAGGCGGTCGCCCGCCTGAACCATCGAGCTCCAGGTGCCGCCGCCCACGCGCTCCTTGACATTCCAGACTTCCTTGCCGGACTTCAGCTCGTAGCAGTGGGGAACGCCATTGTCCTCGACGATGTAGACATGGTCGCCGACGATGATGCCGGAGCCGACGCGCTGAATGTTGCGCGGATGCAGCCAGAGGCGGTCCTTGGTGATGTCGCCCGCGCCGCCGAGCTTGACGGCAATCGCCGAGCCGCCGTAGCCCGACATCTGCACGGCCACGCCGTCGGCGAAGAGGGGCGAGGTGTAGACATAGCTGTTGATGCCGCGGCACGACCAGAGTTCCTTGCCCGTCTTGGGGTCGAAGCCCTTGAGCGGGGCCGTCTTCTCGTCGGGCGCGTTCTTTTGCTCGCGCGACATGGCCAGCAACAGCTGGTCCTTGCCGTCGACCTTGACGATCAGCGGCGTGCTCCACGAACCGTAGGGCTGATCTTCCTTCCAGACGTTCTTGCCCGTCTTCTGATCGACGGCGAGGAGGTAGTTGCCCCCCTTCTCGTTCGGGCCGCACCAGAGGATGACGGTGTCGCCGTAGAGCACCGGCGAGGCCGAGTTGCCGAAGCTGTGCTGCCACTTGCCCAGGTCGTCGCGTTTCCACAGAACCTTGCCGTCGAAGTCGTAGCAGTACATGCCGGCGGAGCCGTAGCTGACGAAGACGCGTTGCCCGTCGGTGGCGGGCGAGGCGTTGCAGTACCAGTTGTCGCGCCAGTTCTGTTCCTTTTCGGGGTAGTCGATCTTGTGGTGCCAGAGGGTCTTGCCGTCCTTGCGGTCGAGGCACATGAGCCCGCGTTCGGTGCCCCCCTTGTTGGACTGGGTGACGAAGATCTTGTCCCCCCAGATGACGGGCGTGGAGTTGCCGTCAAAGGGCATGGGGACCTTCCACTTGACGTTGGTGTTCTTGTCCCAGTTGAGGGGGAGCTTGGTTTCGTTGCAGTAGCCCTGCCCGGTGGGGCCACGCCAGGCAGGCCAGTTGTCGGCCGGCAGCGAGGCGGTGCCGACGAGGAAGATGGGCAGAACGAGCAGGCGGCGGTACCACATGGTCAGGGTCCTCATGTGCGTGGGACAAAGGGGGTAGGTCACGGCGGGCGTCACGTATCATGTATCGTGCTACATCCACCCTGTCA
>JBFWSD010000242.1:0-7957 GCA_050248575.1 Gemmataceae bacterium | reverse complement strand
CGGTTCGCTGCATGGCGGCGTCGCTGTTTCGTTCGATGAGTTGATTGAGCGCGCTGGCTCCCGAAGCAACCAGAGCCGTTCCCAGCACCGCGTGCAACAGCACGAACGGATCCGGAGCGCCGCGCGAGGCCAGCAACACCCCCGCGGCAACCGTGAACAAGACCAGTACGGCGATGCGCGGCTTGGTCAACTCGACGTAGTCGGCCAGGCGCGTCCGGGCCATTGAGGTCGCTTCGCTGTAGAGGGCCGCTTTCATGCTTCTCCCTCCGCGACGCTGGCCGCATATGCCAGTTCGGTTTCACGATCGCCCGTGTCGCTCGACTCTTCGTCTGCAGGAGCGGCCCGCCAGACCAGCACTGCCAGCCCAACGGCCGAGGCAAAGATCAGGAAGCCCAGCAGCACGTGCACAGTGCGAATACCAATCTGGTGGCCCAGTCCGCGGACCATGAAATAGCGGCCCATGAACGTCTCGACGCCCATGATCAGCTGGCAGGCCGTGAACGCGGCGAGCAGGTAGCCCGCGCGGCGGACCAGGCGATCCTCGTTGCCCCAGGTCTCGCGCACCAGCCAGACCACGCCGATCGTGACGACAAAGGCACTGCCCAGGTGATGCCGCACTGCGCTCATCGAGTAGGTGTGTCGGACCAGCGCGCCGAAAATGATCTGCATGTATACCAGGGCAACCACCGCGATGGCCAGTCGCCGCAAAGTCTTGCTGCTTGAGCCCACGGGATTCCGGAAGCTCTGGCCTGCGGCCAGGGCAAGCACTACCAGCATGGCAAAAACGATCTGGGCAAAGCAGCCATGGATGACGGCGAGATCGGTGCCCAGCCATTGGTCGAGCAAGACGCGGAAACCGCCGAGCAAGCCCTGGGCAATCACGCCAAGCAGGGCGGCCACGCCGAGGAGGCGGACCCAGCGGCGCGGCTCAACGAACAACAGGCCCACGGCCAGGACAATGGTACAAGTGCCAACAATGTAGCCCGCCAGCCGATGGGAATGTTCGATGATGAAGCCGGGCCGTGGTTCGGTAAAGCCAACCAGCCACAGGTGCCAGGGATAGGTGGGCCAGATGGGATCGGCCATCCCGGCCCGCTTGGTGGTCACCAAGCTGCCCAGTAAGAGGAGCACGAAGGTGGCGCACACCGTCACCACCGCCCAGGCATGCACCCAGCGCGGCGTGAAGGCATCGATTTTCGCTTCGTTTGTGCTCACCCGTTTCCAATCTCTCGCAGATTGAACGATCGACGCAGAGAGTCGCGGCTGGCGTTCCCACGCAAAAGCGTGGGAACGAAGTGCGCTATCAGTGGGCCGCTTCCGGGACCACTTCCCCTTCGATCTTGCGCGTCTGGGGCAGATAGTCCTCTTCGACATCGGTGCGGCCATATTCGTACGGGCCGCGATAGACGATCGGAGGCACGTCGAAGTTGCCGTGCGGCGGCGGTGACGGGGCGGTCCATTCCAGCGTGTTGCTGTGCCACGGGTTGCGATCCGCTTTCGGACCCCAGAACAGACTGTAGAAGAAATTCAGCACGAAGGGGATCTGTGCCAGGCCCAGCAAGAAGGCGCTGATGCTCATGAAGACGTTCAGGTCTTGCAGGCTGCCCTCGAAACCGGTGATGGTCGGATCGAAGATACGCCGCCGCAAGCCGGCTGTGCCCACCAGGTGCATCGGGAAGAACAGACAATTCGAGAAGATGAACGTGAAGATGAAGTGGATCTTGCCCAGCGTCTCGTTCATCATGCGGCCGAACATCTTGGGGAACCAGTAGTAGATGCCGCCGAAGATGCCCAGCAGGCTGCTCATGAACAGCACGTAGTGCAAGTGGGCCACGATGAAATAGGTGTCGTGGATGAACACGTCGACCGGAGTGGCCGCCATGAACAGGCCGCTCAGCCCGCCGATCACGAACATGCCAACGAAGCCGAGGGCAAACAGCATCGGCGTGGTCATCTGCATGTTGGCCCGCCAGGTCGTGCCCAGCCAGTTGAACGTCTTCACCGCGGAAGGCAAGGCAATCATGATGGTCGCGATCATGAAGCCGGTGCCCAGACGCGGATCCATGCCGCTCTGGAACATGTGGTGGCCCCAGACGATGAAGCCGAGCCCGGCGATGCCGCAGATCGAGTACACCATCGGGCGATAACCAAAGAGCGGCTTGCGGGCAAACGTGGCGATAATGTCGGAGACCATCCCCATGGCGGGCAAGATCATGATGTAGACCGCCGGGTGCGAATAGAACCAGAACAGATGCTGCCACAGAATGGGCTGCCCGCCGCCCGGCGCCGTGATCCAGTTCCCGAACTCCGTCACCCCCGGGGGCAAGAAGAACGTGGTGTTGACACTCTTGTCGAGCGTCTGCAAGAACAAGGCCACCGTCAACACCGGCAAGGCAAACGCCTGCAGGATCGCCGTGATGAACAGCGACCAGATCGTCAGCGGCATGCGGAACAAGGTCATGCCCGGTGCCCGCATGTTGATGATCGTGGTGATGTAGTTGACAGAGCCCATCATCGAGGAAACGCCGACGAAGATGAGGGCAGCCAGCCACAGGATCTGCCCCATGCCAGAGTTGGGTGCGGCCGGGGACTCGAAGCCTTGCCCGGGCCCCATGATGATGGCAGCCAGCGTGGGATAGGATGTCCAGCCCGCGCCGGCCGCGCCGCCCGGGGCGATCCCCAGCGAAAAGCTGAGCAGGATAAGCACCAGTGCGGGCCACATGAACCAGTACGACAGCATGTTCAGCTTGGGAAAGGCCATGTCATCCGCGCCGATCATGAGCGGGATCGTGAAGTTGCCGAACGCGCCTGCCAGGAGCGGAATGATCACGAAGAAGATCATCACCGAGGCATGCATGGAAAAGAGCATGTTGTAGAATTCGGGGGGCATGCGCTGGCCCGTGCTGACGGACCATTTGAGCGCGTCGGCGAGCCAAGGATAGCTGGCGTGGGGCCAGCCAAGTTGCAGCCGCACCATCAGGGCCAGGCCCCCGCCCAGGATCATCATGATGAGCCCGGTGAAGAGGAACTGGATGCCGATGATCTTGTGGTCGGTCGAAAAAATGTACTTGCGAACGAAGCCCAGTTGCGGGTGTTCGTGGGTCTTGGTCTCGTGAACGCTCATGGTTCTTCCTTTGAGAGGCCCTCTTCGGCGATCGTCGACGCGTCCCGCGCGGGGACCTAGGGTTTGGTGCGATTCTGTTCCTCGCGGGCGTACTTGAGCCAGCTGAGATAGTCTTCCTTGTCCTTGTGCACGAACAGGCGGCCCTGCATCTTGTAGTGGCCCCAGCCGCACAGCTCGGCACAGGCCAGGTCCCACACTTGATGGGGCTGATCGTGCTTGCCGGTCGACGGATCGAAGCCGTCTACCCAGCGCTTCAGCTTCGGGTCGTAGGCCGTGTTGTAATCCTTGTCGACCTGAAACCAGACCGGGATGACCTTGCCCGGCACGGCGTCTTGCTTCAAACGCAAGTTGGGCAGATAGAAACTGTGCAGTACGTCTTGCGTCTTCAGGTAAACCCGAACCTTGGCGTTCTGCCAGGTGTGAATTTCATTGACGACGTGAATGTCGTCGAGATGGGGCGCGTCGACCCAGCTGCGCACGCGGGCAGGGGGCGGCTTGCCCTTTTCCCAGCCTTGCGGCCCTTGCTTGACGAGTTCCTTCTGCTCCGGTTCGTTAGGATAGCGAACGCGCCACTCGAACTGCCGCGCGCTCACTTCCATGATCACGTCCGGGTCGGGCATGCTGGACTGGTACTTGATTTCGGCCCAGGTACTGATCTGCAGAATGGCAAGCAAGAGCAGAATGGCGCCGGGCACCGCCGTCCAGAAAATCTCCAGCCCGTGGTGGCTGTGAATGTAGAGGCTCTTCTCCCCTTCCTTGTGCGTGTAGGCCCACATGTTGTAGACCAGCAGCGCCTCGGTGAGAATGAAGAAGAAGCCGGTGATGCCCAGGATGAGGTAGAACAGGTTGTCGACGGCCGGGCCGAACGTGGATACATTCTTGGGCAGCCACCAGCCCATCATGGGGGCAATCACGAAGGATAGCCCACACAGAAACAGCACCAAGCCAAACACGATGCTCCAGAACTTAGGCACGGATCTCTCCTTCTAACTCGGCAAGTGCCCGTCACTCGGCCTCACCACCGGCATGAATATCGATGTGGTTCTTCTTGCGCATTTCCGGGTAGGGCAAGTTCAGCAGGAAGTTGACCAGGTCCCAGTTGCGCTGCTCGGCGATGCGCGTGCGGACGGTTTCCTTCAGCTTGCCGTCAACCTTGTCCCAGCCCTGCTTCAAGGCAGCCAGGTCGCTTTCGGGCAGCTTGAGCCTGCCGATCTCTTTCTCCAAGATGTCCTTGCGTTGCTTGTCCGCCCCTTCCGCCTTGACGTTTTCGCCCAGCAGTTTCAGCCAGGCCTCGGTCGGCTTGAGGCTGGTCTCGAAGCTCGCCGGCATTTCCGCGCCGTTGATGCCGGAATGAATGCGCCAGTAGAGATCGAGCGGGCGGCGGCCCCCCCGGTAAATTCCCTTTGTGAGATTGGCCGGGCGGACGATGGTTCCCCACACGTCGTTCTTGTAGGTCTCCTTGCGGCCAAAGTCCTGATGGCAGCTGATGCAGGCGGCCCCGCCCTGTTCGCTCGGATCGACGAACATGCGGTAGCCGTTGGCGATCGAGGCCGCCAGCTGGTCGTCCGGTGTGTACGGGCCGGGAACGATGAGCGAGTCTTGCGTCTTGACCCAGCGGCCCGTGGTGAGCCGCAGCCACAGACTGACCAGTTCTTCGACGTCGTCCGATTCGCCCGCGTGCAGATCGCGCATGGCGAACTCTTCCGTCTCGCCGCGAATGGAGAGATGGATCACATAGCTGACCAGGGCATCGATCTCGCGATCGGGCAGCGTGTTGTGCGCCGGCATGGTCGTGCCGTTCAGCCCTTCGCGAATGGTGCGGAACAGGTCCTCCCGGCGGGCACGGCGTTCGCCCGCCAGGTACGACGAGGTGAACTTGAAGATGCCCTTGCGATAGTCGCGCGGATGCGGATTGACCCAGGGGGCCGTCGGCCCGCGGCCGTTGCCGGTCAGCCCGTGACAATGCAAGCAATGCAGCCGATAGAGCACGCTCCCCTCGGCAAGTGTCTTCTCATCAAGCACCAGGAGCCGTTCGGCATCGGAATCGATCTCGCTTACCTTGGGCTGTAGCGGGGTGCCGAAGTGCTCGGTGAGGGTGGTCAAGAGCAGAGCGCGTTTGTCCGCCGGAATCTGCGAGGGATAAAGGAGCTGTTGTTCGCGCTCCGCCTGCGGAATGCGTTCCTCGAGCAGGTGAAAGAGTTGCCCGGGGGTATCAAAGTGAGTCGGCTCGGCCTTGACGGGGCTCAGCAGAACAGGATCGTCACGGACAGGGTATTTCAGATTTGCAGGGTATTTTTCGTCGCAGCCACTCAGCAACCACAGGCCCGCCATCACCACTGCCACACGCCCCAGCTGCACCTTCGAACGGCGTTTCGGAGACTCTGAGATGGAGACAGGAATCACGTGTTGTCTCTCCCTTGAGAAGAAGGGAATGGTCTCCCTCCGGTAGACCCCGCAATCGTCAACGGGAACGCGGTTTTTTTTAGGCTGGCACACCGCGAAGTCAAGACAGGGTATTGGCGAATCGCGTTGGAGAAGCCGTGAGCCCGGTGGGCGGAAACGGCACAGTGCGAAGGTTGAAGAAGAACCGATTCGCTGGTGGAGCAAATCGCCCACTTGGATTGAGGTTCTTTGGATACGTGATTCGTCGGCGCAAGAGAAACGCCCTCGTCCGTGGGAGACGAGGGCGTCTGAGGAATACGCGTGGAGCTCTATCGGTCAGTTCTGCTGCTGCTGCTGTTGCTGCTGCTGGACCTGCATCATGTTGACCGTGAAGGTCTCGCCAGCCTGGCACTGCAGCTTCTGGGTCTTGGTAACCTGACCGCTGGAGGTGCTCCAGCTGGCCTTGACCGTGACGTTGTAGGTCTTGCCCTGGGTGAGGGCCGGGGTCACGAACGTGCGGTACGAGCCGGATTGTTCGGTCTGCTCGCCATTGATCTCAACCTTGGCGTCAGACGGAACCTGGACGTTCAGCAGCACCGACTGCTGCGGGACGTCGGGCGAGGTCACCCGATAGTAGCTCCGGTACACGCCGGGCTGCTGGGTGCTCACCATCTGATCTTGCTGCTGGACCGTGTTGTTCCGGGTGTCACGACGAGTATCGCGACGGGAACGCAGACGGTCGAGCGGACCGGCGGAAACGCTTTCCACCAGCACCAGGACGACGGTTGCAATGGTCAGGACGGGAATCAAGCGCCGAAGCATTGTGGGATCTCCTTTCGCTTCGTTCCTTGGCCGCGGTGGCCGTTCTCTTCCAATGAAAGCACGGGTAACCGTACCCGTGAATTCCCCTCCAAGATTTGAACTCCGAGTTGGTTTCGAAATGAACCGGCCCCTTGGGCCTCGGAGCGTTGGTAAAGATATGGTGAGCAACGGAGGTTGGCAATTCACTAAGTGAAAAAATTCTTTGCAGACAACAACTTATGCACACGTCAATATCTCTGGATGCGACCGGCGCCACGCGCAACAAAAAGCCCCGCGACAAATCGCGGGGCCGCTTCGGCTGCGTGAATGCTCTACAGTCCCCGTTCTTCGCCAAGCAAATCTTCGAGGGTACGGATCGTATCGACCACCCCTTCGAGCTGGGGATTGATCCGCAAGGCATCGCGAAACGCCTTCAAGGCCAGCCGCGGCTTGCGCAGCTTGAGCAGGCACTGACCCATGCCGGCCTGGGCGCCGAAGTGATGCGGATTGAGAGCGATGACCTTCTCGCAATCGGTGATGGATTTGACGTATTGCCCGACGCGGAAGTAGGCGATGGCCCGCTGATTGAAGGCCTCGGCAAAGTCGGGCAGTTGCTCGATCATCTGATCCAGGGCAGGCAACGACTTCTCCGGCGCCAGGCGGGTCAGCCTTTGCAACTGACGCCTGGGGGATTCACCGGCCGCCCGAAACCAGATCGACCACAAGGCGTCGGCGGAAACTCGGCGGACCTCGCCGTCGCTATCGTGCAGGCAAGCGGCCACCTCCGCGTTGACGGCCATCGACCCGGTCAGCCCGAGAGCCATGATCGCTGCCTGGCGGATCTTGTTTTCCGGCGACTGCAGCAAGCGTTGCAGGGTCCCCTCGGTATAGCGGGCACGCACCTTGCGTTTGAAAGCCTCCATGCCGCGCCGCAACCGCGCCGTGCCTACCGATACTTCATCATCCGACGGCAACTCGTCGTAGTACTCGACCAGGAGTGGCATGCTCACGGAAGCACCTCGATTCGTTACACTTTCGACTGTGCCCCTCTCGGACCCGACGGCACACCCCTTCGTTATATCTGTCGTCGAGCGCGCGACGAGTCCTGACAAATTTCCTTCTCGATTCTCCCTTGCTGATTCGGGTTCGGGCAATCAGGACGACCAGAGCCGCCCCGCCCGAGGCGCGCGGTCGGGCAAACGAGAGAAAGTTTGCGGCTCCTTGATCCCGCGCAGCAGTCCGGCTACCTTCAGCGCTGAGTTACAGCTGCGGGTTCGCCCGGGGAGGAATGCCGATGCAGAGACCGTCGACCAGGCACACCTTGTGCCTCCTGGCCGGTGCGTGGCTGACAAGCCTGTGCGCGGCTGGCCAGCTCGACGCCGCCAAGCTCACCATCAAGGTGATTGAGAAAAACACCGCACGAACCTTGCCCTGCCGCATTCATTTGAAGAACCCGGCAGGCAAGCCCGTGCAGGCAGGCAAGCTTCCCTTCTGGCGCGATCACTTTGTCTGCCCGGGCAGCGTGGTGCTGGAACTGGAGACCGGCGACCATGCTTATGAAGTCGAGCGTGGCCCGGAATACCGCCGCGCCGCCGGCGTCTTCACCATCAAGAACGACGACCAGACGGCCACCATCGAGCTGGAACGACT
>JBFWSD010000241.1:0-7980 GCA_050248575.1 Gemmataceae bacterium | reverse complement strand
GACAGGGTCGGCAAGGGTGACGTGCTTGCTGTCGTCGATGCCGCCGAAGTTGGTCGGGTGAAGGCAGAATTCCTTCAGGCCTATGCTCAGTTGGACGTGCGGACGCGCATCCTGGCACAGCAACGCTCGGCGCGAGGTTCCATCCCCGAGCGAACGATACAGGAGACGGAGGCGACCGTGCGTGAGGCACGCGTGCGTCTGCTGAGCGCGCAGCAAGCCCTGATCAACCTGGGGCTGCCCATCGATATCGACCGATTCCCGATGAGCGCCAGTGAAGAGCAAATGGTCGACCGGCTGCGGTTTCTCGGCTTGCCCGAGCAGTTGACCAAGGAACTGGATCCGAAGACAACCACGGCCAACCTGCTACCGCTCCGCACTTCACTCGACGGCATCGTCGTGGAGCGGCATGTCGTCACGGGCGAAGTCGTCAGCACCGAAGATGTGCTCTTCGTGGTCGCCAACACAGAGACGATGTGGCTCAATCTTGACGTCCGCTTCGAAGACGCAGGTTCCGTTCGGCTCGGTCAACGCGTGGTGTTCAAGCCCGACGGCAGCAAACAGGAAGTCGAGGGCAGGGTCACCTGGATCAGTACAGCGGCCAACGAGAAGACGCGCACCATTCGAGTACGCGCGGAACTACCCAATCCTGACGGCAAGCTGCGTGGCCAGACCTTCGGTTCCGGTCGCATCATCCTGCGCGACGTGCCCGAGACCATGGTAGTGCCAAACGAGGCCATCCACTGGGAAGGCGACTGCAACGTCGTCTTCGTTCGTGACAGACATTTCCTCGAAAAGGACGCGCCCAAGATCTTCCACGTGCGTACCGTGCGCCTCGGCGCCAAGGATGACAAGAACACCGAGATCATCGCTGGCGTCCTGCCAGGAGAAGTGGTGGCAACGAAGGGGAGCGGCATCCTACGCTCGGAGTTGTTGAAAAACAACCTGGGGGCAGGGTGAGGGCACCAGCATTGACAGCCCGGTCGGGCTGTGAAGTGATAAGTTGGATACCTGTTTTTGAGGACCGCTCGTGCTCAACTGGCTCATCGATTTTTCGTTGCGACACCGCTTCCTGGTGATCCTGGCGACACTGGTTTTCGCCATCATCGGCATGGTGTCGCTGCGCTTCTTGAACATCGACGCCTTTCCCGACACGACTCCCGTACAAGTCCAAATCAATACGACTGCCCCATCCCTGACGCCAGAAGAGGTCGAACTGCTCATCACATTCCCCATTGAGCAGGCGATCGGCGGGCTGCCAGGGCTGGAACAACTCCGGTCTGTCTCGAAGTTCGGCCTGTCACAGGTCGTGGTGACTTTCAAGGATGGCTACGACATCTACTTCGTACGCCAGCTCATCAACGAGCGACTTGGTACGGTGGAGTTGCCTCCAAACATCCAGCGTCCAGAACTCGGGCCGGTTTCCACTGGACTCGGTGAAGTCTTCCATTACGTGGTGACCAGCCGCGGCTACGATTTTTCTTCATTGCCCGAACAAGAGCGGGTCCGCAAGCTCACCGAGTTGCGCACCCTGCACGACTGGGTTATCAAGCCGCAGCTGCGCACTGTCCCTGGCGTGGCCGAGGTCAATAGCTGGGGCGGATATGAAAAGCAATTCCAGATCCGCGTCAACCCCGAGCTACTCATCAAGCACAATCTAACTTTCGACCAGGTGGTCGAGGCCGTCGAGAAAAACAATCGCAACGTGGGGGGCGGCTATGTCCGGCGCGGCACCGAAGCCCCGCTGGTCCACGGCGTCGGCCGCACCGTCAATGTCCTGGAGATTGGCGAGATAGTGATTGCTGCTCAGGACGGTGTGCCGATCCTGGTTCGCGATATCGGTGAGGTGCAAATCGGCCACGAGATTCGCCGCGGCGCCGTGACGGCCAATGGTAAGGGCGAGGTCGTCCTGGGACTGGGTTTCATGCTAATGGGTGAGAATAGTCATGTCGTCACGCGCCAGCTCAAAGAAAAGCTGAAGGACATCAAAAAGTCCTTGCCGCCAGGGGTCGAGGTGAATGAAGTCTATGATCGGACCGAACTCGTCGATTTCGTGATCGGTACGGTACGAAAAAACCTGTTCGAAGGCGGGCTGCTGGTAATTGCCGTGCTCTTTGCCTTCCTAGGGAATTTCCGGGCGGCAGCTATCGTGGCCCTGGCGATTCCACTTTCCATGCTGTTCGCCTTCTCCGGTATGTTGCGCTTTGGCATTGCGGCCAGCCTGCTCAGCCTGGGGGCCATCGATTTTGGCATGGTTGTCGACAGCTCGGTGGTGATGGTAGAGAACTGTGTGCGGCATATAGCCCACGGCGACCTGGGGCAACGCAACAAGCTCGAAGTCATCCGCGAGGCTGCCGTCGAGGTGCGCAAGCCGACCATGTTCGGCGAGATGATCATCATGATCGTGTACTTGCCGATCCTGACGCTGGAGGGCATTGAAGGCAAATTGTTCCGACCCATGGCTCTCACGGTAATTTTTGCCCTGTTGGGCTCGATGATTCTCTCGCTCACGTTCATGCCGGTCCTGGCCAGTATCGTTTTGCCACGAAAGATCGAGGAACGCGAGCCGTTCTTGATGCGTATCGCCCACATGATCCACAACCCGATTCTGCGAATCTGCATGGAACACAAGTGGGTCGTGCTGGGCTTTGCCGCTGGCGTGCTCGTTGTGGCATTCGGCATGATCGCGCCCAACCTCGGGGCCGAGTTCGTGCCGCGCCTTTCCGAGGGGGCTCTTGCCATCAATATCGTCCGTCTCGCCGGGACCGACATGGATGAATCGATCCGACTCAACACGCAGATGGAAAAGGCCATCCTGGCCAAGTTCCCCGATGAGGTTCGTCAAGTGTGGAGCCGTATCGGTGCGGCTGAAATCGCCACCGACCCAATGGGCATCGAGCTCACCGACATGTTCATCAGCTTGAAACCTCGCGCTCAATGGACGCGGGCACACACCCAGGACGAACTGGTCAAGCTGATCGACAAAGAGATCCGCGACCTGCCCGGGCAGAAGCTGTCCTTCTCACAACCAATCGAGCTGCGCATCAACGAGATGATCTCGGGGGTTCGATCCGACGTGGCCGTGAAGGTGTTTGGCGACGACTTCACCGTGCTCCAGGAAACGGCGGGCCAAATCGAGGGCATCTTGCGCGACATTCCCGGCAGCGCCGACGTGAACGTCGAGCAGCTCACGGGACAGCCCGTCCTGCGGATCAAGATGCGTCAGGCCGAACTTGCTCGCTACGGGATTCCGGCAAAGGTGGTTCTCGACATCGTGGAATCGCTCGGCACGAAACCCGTGGGGGAAGTGTTCGAGGACCAACTGCGCTTCCCATTGACGATCCGCTTACCTGAGTCACACCGCGCCGACAAGGAGAAGATCGAAGCCATCCGCGTGCTGACTGCCGCAGGCGAGCAAATTCCCTTGTCGCGGGTGGCAGACATCGAGTTCGTCGAGGGGCAATCCACCATCAATCGTGAGTGGTATCAGCGCCGCATCGTCATCTCTTGTAACGTGCGTGGCCGGGACATGGTCGGTTTCGTCGAGGAAGCGAGGCGTCAGGTCACCGAGAAAGTACAGCTTCCCGCCGGCCGCTACCACATCGAGTATGGCGGGCAGTTCGAGCACTACGAGACGGCACGTAAACGCCTTTTCATTGTCGTGCCGGTGGCGATCGTTCTCATCTTCACTCTGCTGTTCTTGACTTATCGAAACGTGGTCGATTCGATGCGCGTTTTCACGGGCGTGCCACTCGGGTGGGTCGGTGGCATCTTCGCGCTCTGGTTGCGTGGCATGCCATTATCGATTTCGGCCATCATCGGTTTCATCGCCATGTCAGGCGTGGCCGTTCTCGACGATATGATCCTGGTTTCCTACATCCGGCAACTGCGGCGCAAAGGGCTGCGACGCGACGAGGCCGTCCGGGTGGCCGCCGTCACCCGGTTACGGCCAGTGTTGATGACCACATTGGTGGCAGCTCTCGGGTTCCTGCCCATGGCGCTCAGCACAGGGATGGGCGCAGAAGTACAGCGCCCCCTGGCCACCGTGGTCATCGGCGGCGTCATCAGTGCCATGCTCATGTCGCTGCTGGTAATCCGCGTGCTCTATCTCCTGTTCGATTCCGCCGCGAACGGGTTCGTCTGGGCTTGTGAACGGTTTCTTAGCATTCATCCTGAGCAGCTGAAGTGGTTGGTCGGCGAGTATCGGGAAGAGAAGGGCAAGGAATCTGACACGGTCCTTCGGGATGGGACCGAGCTGGCACGGACGCCCAGCTTGTAGAAGACAGCCGGGTCGAGCAGGAAGCTGGACGGGCTCAATAACAACTTCAAGGAGAAGCGATGCAGGCGAAACGAATTCTCGGTTCCGTGGCGGTGGCTCTGCTCATGTCCACTCTGACAGGGTGCTACAAGGCACCGACGCCGGAAGGGAAGACCGGCGATGATAAGAGCGCCAAGGCCGATTCCAAGCACAGCGGATGGTGGTGTGAAGAGCACGGCATTCCGGAAGAGGAATGTAGCATGTGCAGTGCCAAGGTGGCAGCCGACTTCAAGAAGAAGGGCGACTGGTGCGACAAGCACGATCGCGCGCTGTCGCAGTGCTTTGTCTGCAACCCCAAGCAGCAAGAGTTCTATGCGGCAAAATACAAGGCGAAGTTCGGCAAGGAGCCGCCGCCACTCTCGGAACCCCTTCCCAAAGACGAGAGTTCGGACAAGGGCAAGTCGAAAGACAAAACTGACAAGTAGTCATTTTCATGGGTCCAGGTGGCAATCCGCCACCTGGACGAATTGATCCAGGGCAAGAAGCTCCTGTTACATCGAAAAGGAGTTTGATCATGTTGAAGGTACGATTCCCGGTTGCTTTGATTTTCGCCGGCCTGCTTGCCGGACAACTCAAGGCTCAGTCGTCGGCCAGCGAGGTCCAAGCGCGTCAAAACCAGGCCGCCCTCGAGGCGGCCGCACGCAGCAATCACTATGCGTTCATCTATTTCTGGAAGCAAGACGACGCGGCCCATCGCTCCATGCGGCCCGTTTTCGATGCGACCATGGCCAAGCTACGTGGCAGAGCAGATGGCCTGGTGATCAACGTCCTCGCGGCCAATGAAAAAACGCTCGTTGATCGATTCCAGGTGAGCCGGGCACCAATGCCCCTCGTGCTCGCCGTGGCGCCTAATGGGGCCGTCACCAAAGGGCTACATACGCGGTTCACAGAGCAAGACATCCTGACCGGCATGGTAAGCCCAGGAACAGCGGGGTGCCTGAAAGCCATGCAGCAGCAGAGACTGCTCCTTCTCTGCGTGCAGAATGAGTCGTTGAACGATCATCGTGAAGCACTTGCGGCCTGCCAACAATTCCGTGCCGATCCGCGGTTCAGCCAGTCCACCGATATCGTCTTGGTCAATCCCGCAGACGTTGCGGAGGCAAAATTGTTGAACGACTTGCAGGTCGATCCGCGCAGCCCGTCGGCAGTCACAGTCTTCGCGGCCCCTTCGGGCAAGATCATCGGCAAGTTCGTGGGGCCGGTCACCAAGGACATTCTGGTGAGTAGCTTGCAAGCTGCCCAATCAGGTCAGTGTCACGGCTGCAAGGACCCGAACTGCAAACACTGCCAGCCACCCAAGTAAGCGTCGAAGTGAATTGGCGTTCCTTTGGGACAAGGAGGTCCCCATGAATCTGACCACGCTCATTCTCCGCGAACTGCGCGAACGCAAGAGCCAGGCGTTCACGAGCTTCTTCGTCGTTGTGCTGGGTGTTGCCGCCTTCGTCGCCGTTCGCAATACCAGTTGCTATTCGGAGCAGGCCGTACAACAGGAACTGGATACCCTGGGTGCCAACATTCTCATTCTGCCCAGAGGAGTCACGTTACAAGACTACTACGCCGCCGACACGCACGACCATGTCTTACCCGAAGACTACGTCTATCGTCTGACGATGTCGGGACTGAAGGGTGTCAACAATCTGTCGCCCAAGCTCAGTACCACGGCTGTCGTGGCAGACAAGAACGTCACGCTCACGGGCATCCTGCCCAAGAGTGAGTTCGAAAGCAAAGCAGTCTGGGGTGCGGGCATTTTTTCCAGGGCCACTGGCTGCTGCGGCGGACTCGGTAACGTTGCCGGTCTTTCGGATGGCCAGGATGCGGGGGCACCCATGCAGGACCGTGTGGTACCTCACCTCGCCCGCCGCGACGTCTTGCTCGGCGCCGATATTGCCGAACTGACCGGAGTCTCGGAAGGTGGCAGGGTCGAATTGCTCGGACGCAAGTTCCGCGTCAAGGGAGTATTACCACCGACGGGGACAATCGATGACGGCCGCATCTTTGCCCACTTGCACACCGTGCAGGAGTTGGCCGATAAGGGTGAGGTGGTCAACGCCATCGAAGTTGTCTGCTGTTGCCGTGACAATGCCGAGAAGCTCGTCGGTGAAGTCGCCGACCTGTTGCCAGGCGCGAAGATCGTCACCATCCGCCAGATCGTTGACACACAAATGAAGGTGAATCGCACGATGGAGGGCCTGTCGCTTGCCTTCCTGGTTATCATTGCCCTCGTCGGTGGCGCGAGTATCGCCAACTACATGTTCGCCAACGTCCGCGAACGCCACAGGGAGATTGGGACGCTCATGGCTCTCGGTGCCAGTCCAGGGCTTGTGCTCTGGATGTTCTTACTCAAGGCAGTCCTCTTCGGGGCCTTCGGAGGCCTCTGCGGTTACGTACTGGGGACAGTGCTGGCGGTCTGTCTTGGACCGCGCCTTGCGGGAGTTGTGGTCGCTCCTATGCCCGTGTTGCTGTTCTGGTCTCTCGCTATCTCAATGTCGGTCACGCTGCTGGGCAGCTACTTGCCGGCGCGGCGCGCTGCCCATCTCGACCCGTGCCTTACCTTGCAGGAGATGTAGCCATGTTGAACATGAAGAAAGTCACCAAGCACTATCGCTTGCGGCAGCAAACCGTGACCGCCCTCGGTGATGCCAGCCTGGAGATTCCCCGCGGCGACTTCGTGTCCATCGTGGGACCGAGTGGTAGCGGCAAGAGCACGCTGCTCCTACTTCTCGGCGGCATGTTGGCGCCCTCTTCCGGACAGATCCTGGTCGATGGGCAATCAATCTACGACCTGCCCGTTAAGTCACGCACTGCCTGGCGCCGGCGCAAGATTGGCTTCGTGTTTCAATCCTTTCACCTAGTGCCTTACTTGACGGCCCTGGAGAACGTCGAGGTTCCGTTATACCTCGCAGGAGTCAAGAAATCGAAGCAACGCACGCGTGCGGCTGCATTGCTAGAGGGCGTCGGGCTGGCCGACCGCTTGGAGCACAAACCCAGCGAACTCAGTGTGGGACAGCAGCAACGCGTGGCCCTGGCCCGCACGCTCGCCAATGACCCAGAGCTCATCTTGGCCGACGAACCGACCGGCAACCTCGACCCTGAAAGACGTGAACAGGTCTTCTCATTCCTCGTTGGCTTGCATCGCGAAGGCAAGACTATCGTGCTCGTGACACACGACCCATTGATCGCCGCCCGCTGTCGGCGCGTAGTACGGCTCGATTCAGGCAAGATCGTGGAACAATCCACTGCAGCCGACAATGCTGCATGACTTCGTAAAGGATGCGACAATGCACGAACGAACAATAGTGATGTTGTTATGCCTTACCGGAATCGCCGCAGATTGGCCTGTTCCTGCGTCGCAAGAATCCCTTCCAGTTCCCCGCGAGGTGTCCGATCCTGTCCTGGGCGGCCCTGGCAATGGTGTCACGCTTGCAGATCTGGTCGCGATTGGGCTGGAACGCAATCCACGCCTCGCACAGGCCGCGATTTTTGTCGACAAGGCGCGGGGCGACGCACTGCAATCGGGATTGTATCCAAACCCAACCTTCAACACCTCTTACGACGAACTTGGCGACCGTACCGGCCCTGGTGGCATCAATGCGCAGGTTGTCAGCCAGGAGATCGTTACAGCCCACAAATTGAGGTTGAGCCGGAATGCAGCCAATCGAGTGACG
>JBFWSD010000240.1:0-7989 GCA_050248575.1 Gemmataceae bacterium | reverse complement strand
GAGCAAACCGGCACCGGCCGCGTCAAGGGCACGCCCCGCTACATGGCGCCCGAACAGGCCGCGGGCCTGAGCGACCGCATCGATGGCCGGACCGACGTGTACGCACTTGGTGCCATTCTCTTCACGGTCCTGACCGGCCAGTCGCCGCACGACCGCTTCAAGAACTGCGGTCGGGACGAGTATTTGCAGAAGATCAGCAGCGGCGGCCTGCCAAGGGCACGCGAAGTTCGCGCCGACGCACCCCTGGCTCTCGACGCTGTCTGCGCCAAGGCGATGGCAACCGAGCCGGACGACCGTTATGGCACCGCGCTGGACCTGGCCAACGATGTGCGACAATGGCTCCGAGGCGAGCCCACCTCGGCCTACCGCGAACCCTGGCTGCAACGGCTACGACGCAAGGCCGCGCACCACCGCCGCCTTACAGTGACCGGCGCCGCCGCACTTCTCACTCTGGTCGTTGCCTATACCGCATTCAGCGTCCAGTCCTGGGCCGAAACCAACACGCTGGTCGAGCTGACCATGCGTGACCTGAGCACGCGCTCCGACATGCTTCGCAACGACATCTTGATTCACCTGCGACACCTGCAGATCACCTGCAAATCCACCAGCCAGGATCCGCTCGTCCAGGATTTCGTGCAGAAAGACGCCCAGGCCGCAAATCCTGGCCCACAAGGGCAACGTGTCGAGTCGCTCTTCACAACGTACTTGCAACTGGTCGTGTTGTGTCGATCGCTGTCGATCGCCGACGGCTCCGCGGACGGACAAGAAGTGCTGCGCGTGCTGCGTCATGGTTCAGGCGACCCGGCCCATACGGCCTTGCCTGCCGAGTTGCGTAAGCTGGGCCGCATGAGCGACTACCGCTGGCTGTTCGAAGCCGGCGGAGGGAGCAGCTATCGAGCCCGTTTCTGCCGGGGCGACTCCGGAGATCCGGGCATGATACTGGTCATTGCCACGGCCATTGACCAGCCCGGGCAGCGCTACTGGTTGATTGTCGAGTACGACTACACCACCTGGCTCACGCTGCTCCTCGATCCCTTCGCCAATCACCGCATCGAGGCGTTTGTCCGTGATGAGGCGGGACAGTTGCTGGTCGCCGCCGGCACGCTCCATGCCGATTGCCTGTTCGGCGACCGCCGGGCCAGCGGGGATGCTCGTCTGGTGCAATTCCTGAGCACGCCGGGGCCGGTCGGCCCTGCCGCGCCCGACGGACCCGACCAGTTTCTTCAAGGTGTTCCCCCCACCGATCCGCGCAACATTCTGGCCTTGCCTGATTGCGGAGCGCATCGAGACCTGGTGTTTGCCAGCAAGATTCATTACAGCAAGGATGATCCGAAGGCCTATCTCGGGCTGATCCTGCTCAAGCACCCTGACGACTTCCTCGAATACCGGCGTGCGAGCAGTCTGGTCTTGTTCGGCTCGTGGTTGCTCATTTTCGCGGCGGTCATGGTGATGGTGGTCATCGCGGCCAGGCTCTTCACCCGACGAGAACCCTGGCAATCCTGAGCGTGCGCTTGAATTCCGTGCTCACGATGTTGCCAGTGCCCGGGCCGTATGCTACTAGAATCTTGTCCCATACGTGCTTCACGCGCTGGTAAGGGTTGACCCTTGCCTCGTGCCACGGACAGAGGCTCGCGATGCCCCCTTCCACACCGTCGAACCTTCCCCTCAAACTGGTAACCAAGCCGGATTCCGCTCTGCGGCCCGTCCACTTCGCCGGCAAGGAGAGCATTTCGGAACTGTTCCGTTTCGAAGTCGACGTGCTCGCCGACCGAAAGACCAGCGTTCCGTTTGCCGAGTTGATCGGCCAGGAGGCGCATCTCGAGCTGCGCCTGGAGGCGACCCGCAGTTTTCACGGGATCATCACCGAGATCAGCGAGGGCGATAGCGACGAATCCTTCACCAGTTACCGACTGGTCCTCGCGCCCGCCCTCTGGCGTCTGACCAAGCGGGCCGGTTTTCGCATCTTCCAGGACCAGTCGGTCCTCGTGATAGCACGCACGCTGCTGGCCGGGCTCACCTTTCGCGTGCAAACGGTCGGCACCTACCAGAAGCGGAACTTCACTGTCCAGTACGGGGAGACCGACTTTGCGTTTCTCAGTCGCCTGCTGGAACAAGAGGGGATCTACTACTTTTTCGAACACAGCGCGGAAGAGCACACCCTGGTGCTGAGTGATCAGTCCACGATCCAGCGCGACATCCCGGCGCCGAGCGAGTTGCGTTACGATCAGAGCAAGCATGCGCGTTTCGATGCGCGTGTCTCGTCCTGGCGCAAGTCACAGGCGCTTTGCTCGGGCAAGTTCACGCACTGGGACTACAACTTTCACATGCCCGAGAAGCGGCTGGAAGCCGCGCGCAAGATTCCAGACCGGGTTACGGTCGGCAGTGTCGAGCATCGCCTCGACGTTGGTGCCAACGAGGAACTCGACGTCTTCCGGTTCACCGGAGGCTACGGCGCCTTGCAGGACAGCCTGAGCGTCACGGGCCGCCCGCGCGAACAGGACCTGCAACTGCTCTTCAAGGAAAGCGAGGACTTTGCCCGCTTGAGCATGGAACGCGAAGCGTGCGCGAGCTTGCACGTGGCAGGCAGCAGCACCTGTGCGCGCTTCCTGCCCGGGCACCATTTCTCGCTGAGCGGGCACGCCCACGCAGATGGCGCCTACTTGCTCACCGCCGTCGTGCATCAGCTGCGACAGACCGGCTGGCGCTCGGGCGAGCAAGAGTCGTTCGAATACTCCAACGATTTTACAGCCTTGCCCAAGGACTTGCCGTATCGGCCGCTACGGCGGACGCCGTGGCCGAAGGCGAGCGGGCTACAGCCCGCCATCGTGGTCGGTCCCAAGGATAGCGAGCTGTTCACGGATGAATTCGGCCGCGTCAAGGTGCAGTTTCTCTGGGACCGGCTTGGCAAGTACGATCCGGGCAGCTCGTGCTGGATTCGCGTGGCCCAGGCGCACGCGGGCAATGGTTTCGGCTTCCTCAGTATTCCGCGCATTGGCGAGGAAGTGCTGGTCGGCTTCGCAGCCGACAACCCGGATCGCCCCTACATCGTGGGCAGTGTTTACAATCCGCGTCATCCGCCCCCATTCCAGCTGCCCGAGGCAGCGTCACGCACGGTCCTGAAGTCGCACAGTCTGCGCGGGGACGAGTACCAGTTCAGCGGCCTGGCCATCGAGGACCAGATCGGCAAGGAACACGTGCACCTGCACTCCGAGCGCGACATGATCGTCAGCGCCGAGAACAATCATGTCGTGAGCGTGCTCAGTCAGCATCACCTCAACGTGGGACATGTGCATTTGCAATCGGTGGGCACGCCGCTCAAGCCCGCGGGCGGCAGCGGCAGCGGCAGCGGCAGCGGCGATCACGGCAAGGCAGGCAGCGCAGCGGCCGCCCTCAAGGCCGACTTGCAGGCGCACGCCGGCAACCAGGTCGACTATCAGGGGCCGTTTGACTGGTCCACCAACGAAGGCTCCTGCCAGCTCGGTTACTACTTCTCGATGGTCTACGGGTACAACGGCGATCGCACCTGCGGGCTGCTGAACGAGCACGTTCTGGGTGCGCACGTCGAGATCATGGTCAATCCGCTCGGTTTTCTGGGCAACCTGGGCGGGAGTGTGCTGGGCGGCCCGCTCGCCGGCACCGTCAGCAGCTTGATGGGGCACGTGGAGTTCGTGCTGGCCAGCCACACGGAACTCGTCTACGGCAGCATCCTCGAAGGACATCGGGGCTGCAATGCCACCATGAACGGCGAGCCCAGTTCGCTGACGCGTGCACTGGCCGTGGTCACGGCCTTGGTGGAGTCGGCCGACTACATGGTCTTCGGCCTCCTCAATCCCGACGACCGCGGCTACTACGTCACCTCGGGCGTCGTGGGCGGAGTCAATGCCTTGCTGGAAGTCGGCATCGTCCTCTCCGAACTGCTCAAGTTTGGCGAGAAGACCGTCGAGATCGTGACCGAGCAGATGGAAGCCGAGGAGGCCGTGGAGAAGGAAACCGGTGTCAGCGAGCAGTTGCTCGCGCTGTACCAGGCCATTCTCAAGGTGGGCGACACCGCGAACACCGCGAGCCAGCAATCGGCCAAGCTCGCGACAGAAAAGATCTCGCGCGTGGAAGTGACCGACAGTGCCCAGGCGATCTGGGCGCGCGACATTGCCCTGTGCGGCACGCAAGCGGTTCAGATCTCCAATGGCGAGCCCAACGTGGGTGTGCTGTCGCTCAATCAGGAATCCTTCAAGATCGCCTTCAGCGAGTTCGGCAGCATCACCCTGGATGCGGCAGGGCTGACGGTTGCCTTTGGCATCCCCGACGAGGGGCCAACCATCCGACTCAACGAGGCCGGTATTCAGCTGACCGTGGGCGATACCCGCATCGCGTTGAATGCAGCGACCGGCATCGTTCTGGAAACCGGAGACACCTCGATCGTTCTCAGTCCGGAAGCCGGGATCGAGCAGGCATTCGGGGCGACGAGCGTATCGATTACCGAGGTGGGCATCAGCCTGACCTGTGCCGAGAATGAGTTCCTGGTGGCGCCGGCGGGCTTCACCATTGTCGCGCTCATGATGGAGCTGTTCGTCAGCGCGGTCTTCTTGCTATCGGCCGCAACTTCGACCACCCTTGGCGGATAGCGGTGCTACCAGCAAGATGAGCACCGAACTTGAACTGGGCAAGGTGAAGGCGAAGACGGCAGCAGAGATCTGCGCCCGGTTTCGGTTGAAGGAGCCGGCCCTTGCCCTGCTCTCCCCTGAGCAGACCCCGAGCCAGTTTCTGGCCCGCCTGCTCACGGAACGACAGTGGGCGGCTGCCATCAGGCTGCTGGCCTACGCTCTACCCAAGCGGGAAGCGGTCTGGTGGGGATGTGTGAGCCTGCGTCTGGCGGCGCAGACCAGCGCAGCGCAGGAGCTGGCCGCATTGCGTGCGGCCGTGCACTGGTGCGTTCATCCCAGCGACGAGCATCGCTACGCCAGTCAAGCAGCGAGCCTGGCCCTGGCGCATGGCGAGCCGGCTCGACTCGTCGCCGACGCCGCCTTCAAGAGTGGAGGCAGCCTGGCGCCCCCGGGGGCAAGACCGATGCCCCCTCAGCCCACCATGACGGCGCGCCTGGTGAGCGCCGCCCTCTTGATGGCCGCCGCTGGCAAACCGGCCGATATGGTTGCACTCTATCGCCAGTTCCTTGCCCTCGGCATCGCCATCGCCCAGGGCAAGTACTCCTGGATCTCTTGATGACTGGTGAGGATCCCATGAATGAAGCACTCGAAAACCTGACCACGCGTCTGCTGCAATGGGCCGAAGACGCCAAGCAGGCCCTTTCCAGCGGCACACCGGATCCCAAGCTAGGCGCCAATCTCAAACCGCTGCTCGAAGAGCTCCATTCCACGTTGCAGGTCGCTCACGAGCAAACGGCGGCGAAGATCGAGGCGGTCGTCGCCGAATCGAAAGAGCGGGCCGCCGCCCGCCAAGCGGCCAGCGCCGCGCGGGCCGCCGCCCGCGCCGAGCGGGCCGCCGGCCAGGAAGAAACGCCGCCTGCCCCCTTCGGCACAGGCCGTCAGTTCCTCGACGATGACAATGTCCGACTCGCCATTCGCGAACTCCTCGAGCAGGCGCCTGCGCACCTCCCTGCCGATGGAGACGACGTGTGGCAAATGCAATCCACCGACTGGCAGGTTTCCAAGGAGCGCCCGCCCCGACCCAAGCCGCCCAAGCCCCGAACGCACCGCGACACCAAACAGCAGCCCGGTGACAAGAAAGACGACGTGTGGGACGTTGAATCTACAGACTGGAGCGCGGAAGGCTAGGACAGCCGCACTTGGGCAAAACCACTCCAAATTGGCCCCGGCCTGGTCTTTTGCGCAAGTTGATTCATCCGCAGCGTTACTCGACTGTGCGATCCGATCCTCTTCGAAAGGTCCCACCATGTCGAGATTCCAGTTTCCTGGGGCCGGCGCCCGACGCACGGCTGGCCTGGTTGCGCTTCTGAGCTGGCTGCTCGCGATTCCTTGCCTGCGCGGGCAAGAATGGAAAGCGGAAGACCTGGTCAAGAAGTCGTTGCCGCTGCCCCATGTCGATTCTCCCGACGGACGCTATCGGGTCACTTTCAAGTTCGATGCCGATCGAAATCCCCACGACAACCTCATGGTGCTGGTGGATGAGAAGGGCCAGCAGCTGTACAGCTTTCGCGGCAGCGACCAGCGCATCATTGGCGGTGAGGCCAGTTGCACGACCGTCGCTTTCCACACTCCCAAGGATCAGGAGAAAAACGGCAGCCCCTTGATGGCCTTCATCATCGGGACCAACGTGCAGAAACGGCACGACATCCATGTGTGCATACTCGATATCGCCAAGAAAAAAGTCACCCACACCTTCAAGGCGGCTTCGCAGATAGTGGAGCCGCTGGCCACGCCGGTGCGCGTTGGCGTGATCCATGGCATGGTCTTCGCGCCCGATGGCAAGACGCTCTTCATGCTGCAAGACGGCAAGGTGGGTGCCTGGGACCCGGCCACCGGCAAGAAGAAGAACTTCGCGCTGCCCCCCAACAAGGCCGACCTGGGCTTCGTGGTGCGCATTCAATCACTCGAGACGCACTTGCTGGTGGCCTGCCAAAACGGCGTCGGGCTGATCAGGTTCGACAACCTGAAGGAGTGGCAGGCGGAGACGGTGATGCCCACAACCTTGATCATCGTCCCCTCGCCGGACCGGAAGACGCTGGCCGCCCACATCGACGAAGCCCACAACCAATTCAAGGCCGACGGCAACCGCTCCGTGGTCTTGCTCGACAGCGCCAGCCTGAAGAAGATCGCCACCATCGAGCTCGGCAATAACTCCCTGCTCGATTTCATGTTCGTGCCGGGCCGCAGCGATCGCATCCTCACGTACATCTATGACGGCAACGGCGTTGTGAATGTCTGGGACGCCACGACCGGCAAGAAGGCAGGGCAGTTCACTTACCCGAAGCCCAAGGTGAAATCCTATTACACTACCTTCGAGATCATGCCGACGAAGGACGGCAAGATCGCGACCTTCTGGGCCGAGAGACGCTTTCAGAGCGGACCGGTCACGATACTGCACGGCAAGTTGTGGACTCCGCCAAAAGCGGAGTAGTTTTCAAGGCTCGCGCACGCCGAACAGGGCCAACGCCAGGCCGCGGCGGCGCTCGGGCTGAAATTCCCGGCTCAAGATTTGATGCGGTTCGCGCAGGTGCCCTTCCAGCTCGTACTTGGCCACGTCGATGGTCTCTGTTTCGCGCAGCGTGAAGGTTGTGGCGATGCGGTAGTTGCGGAAGACGCGTTCGAGCTCCACCTGGCGCAGCACGTTCGATTCGGCGTCGATTTCCAGCCGGGCAGAGCGCAGCGTCGGGTGCGTGTGGCCCGGCTCGAGCTCCGCCTGGATGAGGTACACGCCTTCCGGCCCGGGCAAACGTTGCAGCTGGAAATCGGCCAGCACTTCCGTCAGCAATGTCTCGACATTCATGGAGTAGACGTCGCAGACCAGAGCCAGGTACTCGGGCGTTTCGCCCGCCTCGAAGCGAATGCCGCGCTGCGGCGTCAGCGTCAGCCAGAGGCGGCCCTGCTGATCGCGGCCCCAGCTCCATTGCCGAAGTCCAAGCCGGGTTTGCGACTCGATCCAGAAGCGATCGCCGCGCGTCCACAGCTTGCTCTGGCGGGCAAGCGTACGCAACGGCCAGCGTGGCTGGACAGCGCCACTCGTGCGGATGTGTTCGACCTCGTAACAGTGATCGACGGGCTGCTTGTGCTTCTCGAGGGCCGCCCGCACCACGGCCTCGTTGGTTGCCTGCGCCGAGCCGATGTAAAGCGTCCCCGCCAGCACCGCGACGAAGATGACTGCCGCGACGCTCCGCCAATGTCGCCAGGGTTGCCGTGAGCGCGGCGGCTGCGCCAGCGTGGCGCGGATTCGTGCGAGTCCGGCGCCGGGATCGCTGATCCGCCCCTGCCTGTCCAGGTGGGCACGCACCAGTCCGTCGATGCGTTTGTCTTCGTT
>JBFWSD010000239.1:0-8017 GCA_050248575.1 Gemmataceae bacterium | reverse complement strand
GGGAAGTGCACCTCGGCCTCGTCGAGGATGTGGAAGAGGATGACCTCGTTGCCGCTGTGGCGGAGGCGGTGGACGGCGTCGAGGACTGGCCCGGGCTCGCTGAGCAAATCGCTGAACAGGATGACGATCCCCTTGGTGCGGATCATGGCGGCCACGTGATGCAGGCAAGCGGCCACGTCGGTCTTGCCCGTCGGTTTCAGCTTGGAGAGGAGGGCGAGCATCGAGCCCAGCTGGGTCCGCTTGCTATGGGGCTGCAAGCACGAACGGATCTGCGTATCGAAGGTGATCAGCCCGACCGGATCTTGCTGGTGGATCATCAGGTAGGCGAGCGCGGCCGCCAGGCAGATCGCGTAGTCGAACTTGGTCAGCTCTTGCCGGTAGGTGTAGCCCATGGAGGCCGAGAGATCCATGACCAGGTAACCGGTCAGGTTGGTCTCGGCCTCGAACTTCTTGATGTAGTACTTGTCGGTCTTGGCGTAGACGTTCCAGTCGATGTCCTTGAGGTCGTCGCCGGCCGTGTATTTGCGGTGTTCGGAGAACTCGACCGAGAAGCCGTGGAACGGGCTGGCATGCAGCCCGCTCAGGAAGCCCTCGACGATGAACTTGGCGCGCAAGTCGAGCCGGGCTACCTGGCGAATGACCTCGGGCCGCAAATAGGCTTCCGGCGTGCTCATACCTTCATTGTAGCGGCCCCATGGCTTTGCCGCCGTCTGCTACAATAAATCACCCCGTCGGGCGAAGTACCCATATGGACATTCCACTGGACAGCGGAGAACACATCATGTCGGCAGCGCGTCGTTATCTTTTCACCCTGGCGGTGCTGGTCTTCAGCCTCGCCTACCTGATCCGGCCCGCCCGGGCTGAAGATCCCAAGGTCAACATCAAGAAAGCCCCGGCCCAGCAGTTCATTCGCCTGGGCCTCGATACCAAGAAGAAGCCCGAAACGCTGGAAACGGCCATTGTCCGTTACGTGCCCGCCAGCGGCGAAGGGGACCTGGTCGTCGACCTGGTCGGCGTCGTCCACATCGGCGACAAGGACTACTACCGGACGCTCAATCGCAAGCTGGCCCAGTACGACGTGGTTCTCTATGAACTGGTGGCCCCCGAGGGCAAGAAGATCCCCATGCGCGATCCCGACAGCGTCATGGGTATGATCCAGGAGATTGTCGGCGTCGTGCTCGATCTGCACTGGCAGGTGGAGAAGATCGACTACACGCAGAAAAACTTCGTCCACGCCGACATGTCCCCGACGGAGATGGCGGCCGAGATCAAGAAACGCGGCGACGACGGGCTCACGCTGGCCCTTGGCGTTGCGGCCGACATGCTCCGCCAGCAAAACCTGAAGAACCTGAAGCCGCCCGCCGAGGGCAAAGAGCCCGAAGTGGACTTCGATCCTTCATCCTTGCTGCTCGATCCGCATGGCCCGGCCAAGCTGAAACGCGTGCTGGCCGAACAGCTCGCCGATTCCGCGGGCAGCGGCCTGGGCGAGACCATCGAGAAGATCCTGGTGGCTGACCGCAACAAGGCTTGCCTCAAGGTCTTCCAGAAAGAAATGGCCAAGGGCAAGAAGAAGATCGCCATCTTCTACGGGGCGGCCCACATGCCCGACTTCGACAAGCGGCTGCGCGCCGACTACGGGCTCAAGGTCAAGAGCGAAGAATGGCTGACTGCCTGGGACCTCACCCGCGAACGCGACCTGGGAGATCTGATCAACAAGCTGCTGAAGTGATTCTCCGCGGCACCCATCAGCAACCCGCGCCCCGTCCGGCGCGGGTTGTTGCTTGCGCGTCACTCGACGATCTTGCCCTTGTCTAGCTTGATGATGCGCGTCGCCTGGGCCGCGGCCTGCGGGTCGTGGGTGACCAGGAGGACGGTACCGCCCGCGTGCGCGAAGTCGCGCAGGTGACCCAGCACGATGGCGGCATTGTCGGGATCGAGGTTGCCCGTGGGCTCGTCGGCAAGCACGAGCTTCGGTTGATTGAGGAGTGCCCGCGCCAGCGCCGTGCGTTGCCGTTCGCCGGTGCTGAGCTCGGCGGGCACGTGGGCCAGCCGCCCGCTCATGCCCAGCTTGCCCAGCAATGCCACCGCCTCTTGCCGCGCATCGCGCGGCACCGGCAAGGTCGACGCCAGCACGTTGTCCAGCACGCTCAGGTAGGGAATCAGGTGAAACTGCTGGAAGACAAAGCCGATGTGCTGGGCGCGGAAGCGTGCCCGCTCGTCGTTGCCAAGCTTGTAGAGATCGGTGTCGGCGACGCGCACGCTGCCGCTGTCGGGATGCAATAGCCCGCCGGCGGCAAGGAGCAAGGTCGACTTGCCGCAGCCGCTGGGCCCCTGCACGGCGACAAACTCGCCCGCCCTGGCCTGGAGCGAGAGATCGTCGACAGCCAGCACGCGCTGGGCCGGTGCGTCATACTGCTTGGTGAGGCGGTCAATGTCGAGCATGGCTTAGATGATAGAGTGAGCGGACCCAGAAGCACAACAGGCGAAACGCCGAAACGTCTCGCCTGTTGTCGGGCAGCGGTTGCCGTCTTCATCAGGTATACAAGCGTTCGATCGGGTCGCTGCCGGGGAAGAGCGGCGCGACGCGGCCTTGCACGTCTTCACTGACCGTGGGAATGCCGAGCAGGGTCATGATGGTGAGCAGGATTTGCCTGGCCTCGACCGGGTCTTCTTTGGGGTAGGCGGCGTTCCTGTCGGAGACGCCGTGGACCAGCCCGCCGTGGACGCCGCCGCCGGCCAGCAAGAGCGAATAGCATTGCGGCCAGTGATCCCGGCCGCCGTCTTTCTTGATCTTGGGTGTGCGGCCAAACTCGCCCATCGCCACCACCAGCGTGTCCTTCAACATGCCACGGTCGTGCAGGTCGGCAATCAGGGTCGAGAGCCCGGCGTTCAGCTTGGGCAGAAGCTCCCTGGTCATGGTCTCGTAGCCCTTGCCGTGCGTGTCCCAGCCGTAGCTCTTCTGGGTCACGGTGCGCGAGAAGTTGACCTGGATGAAGCGGGCCCCGCGCTCCACCTGGCGCCGGGCCAGCAAGCACGACTGCCCGAAGGCGTTCATGCCGTACTTGTCGCGCAAGGCGACTGGCTCCTGGTTCAGCTCGAAGCCATCCTTGATCTTCGGCGAGGTCAGCAGGTCGTAGGCCCGCGCATAGAGCCCGTCGAGCTCGCTCTGCGTGGCCGAGTCGATCATCGCACCGCGCTGTTCCTCGATGAGGGCAAGCAGCTCACGGCGCTTGTCGACGCGGGCGGCCGTCAGCCCGGGCTGCAAGGCGAACTCGGGAATGCGAAACACCGGCGGGTCGCCGCGCTCGGCGCTCTTCGTGTCCACCTCGATTTGGACCGGGTCGAATTGCTTGCCCAGCGTGCCCGCACTCATGCCGCCCGAGGCGCCGGAGCCCTGATCGGTGGCCAGCCACGGCATCATCAAGGTGGGCAGATGGGCCGTACTGCGATAGTGCTTGGCCGCCAGGCCAATGATGCCCGGCTTGTCATCAGGGCGGGCTGCCTGATCAGGGCTGCCCGGCGCGGCATGCCCGGTGAGCGCGTAACGATGGCCGCCAAAGTGGCCGCCGTATTTGTGCCAGGCCGTGCGGACCAAGGCACAATGCTGCAACTGGCGGGCAACATCGGGCAAATGCTCGCCGACCAGCACGCCGGGCAGCCTGCTCTGGATCGGTTTGAAGTCGCCGCGATGCTCGGCAGTGGCTTCCGGTTTCGGATCAAAGGTCTCCAGCTGACTGGGACCGCCCGAGAGGAACAGGAAGATGCACGACTTGGCCCGGGCGGTCGTCCGCTCGGCGCCGTAGTTGGAAGCGCGGGCCTCGGCCTGCCAGAGCGCGGGCAACGATAGCCCGAGCACGCCGAGTCCGCCCACGCGCAGGAAGTCGCGGCGCTGAACAGTCGCTTGCTGCTGAAATTCGCGGCAGCCGCCTTCAATGTGTCGCCTTGCCATGACGAGCCCCCTTGTCGGCCGTGCGGCCAAATTCAGGGTTGGGGTAGGATGTCGAGAAGTGCGACGGTTGAAGGCAGGAGTTTCGCCGCCGCAACTCTTCTCAGGTGTATCTTGAAATTAACAGTAATCGCGGCGGGCAGCAATCGGAATCCGGGCTATTGTCCCCCAATGGCGAACAGGTGCTTCTCGGTCCGCAGGAAGAGTCTGCCCGCAGCGATGGCGGGCGAAGCCACCGTGTACTCGTTCAGCTTGTTCTGGCCGACCAGTTCGAACTTTGCTGCCGCGCGGACGATGAAAGTGGCGCCCGCCTCGTTGGTGAGATAGATGTGGCCCGCACCGGCGGCGGGGGACGAAGTGAACTTGCCCGCGAGCCGCTCGCGGTAGAGTTGCTTGCCCGTCTTGGCTTCGAAGCAGAGCAAGAAGCCGGTCTCGAGCAGCACGTAGAGATGGTCGCCGACGAGCACGGGCGAACAGACGTACGGGCCGCCCCGATCCTGCCGCCAGGCGACGGCGCCGCTGCCCGGCTTGAGGGCCACGATCGGGCCATCCTTGCCGGAGGTGGCAAAGATCAGCCCGTGCCCGAAGACGGGCGACGGCGTCACCCAGCGTTCTTCCTTCTCTTTCTGGTGCCAGAGTTCTTTGCCGGTGGCGGGGTCGTACGCGCGCACGCCATCCTGGGCATTGACGATCAGCTCGGGCTTGTCCTCTTTGCCCGGTACCAGGATCGGCGTGCTCCAGGAACGTTCCAGCTTCGGACGCGGCGTCTTCCACAGCTCGCGGCCCGTCTTCACGTCGAGTGCGATAAGGAACGAATCGAACGAGGTGAAGCGCGAGCCGTCGTGATCGCAAACCAGGATGACCTTGCCGTCGTGGAGGATGGGGGAAGAGGCCAGCCCCAGCTCGCTCTCGAACTCGGCAAAAGGGTGATGCCAGAGTTGCTTGCCCGCGAAGTCGAAGCAGACCACGCCCGCGTTTCCGAACCAGGCCACCACGTGCGTGCCGTCGGTGGCGGGCGTGCTGGCGGCATGACCGGTGACGGCGGACGTGGTTTCCGGGTTCTTGCATTCGAGGGAGCGGCTCCAGAGGAGCTTGCCGTTCTTGCTGTCGAGACAGTGGACCAGGCGGGCACGGCCCCTCTCCCGGGCCGAGGTGAGGAAGATCTTCTCTCCCCAGAGGATGGGGGAAGAGGAGCCCTCGCCGGGAATCTCGATCTTCCAGGCCACCTGCTCGGTCGGGCTCCAGCGCGTAGGCAGGCGAGTTTCGCTCGACAGGCCGCTCCCGTCCGGCCCGCGCCAGCGCGGCCAGTTCTCGGCCCGCAGTGAAGGGGCCAGCACGAGCAACATCATCAATGTCCGCAGCATCATCATGCCTGCCAGTATCGCAGGTTGCCCGCTTGACGGAAACAGCTGCGCGGTCACGACTTCATGAAGCCGGACATGTCGGCGATGAAGAGTTGCCTGGCCCCCTTCGGTGCGGCCTGGAAGCAAACGCTCTTCGTATCGCGGTCCCAGGCCGGGTGGCCGTCGAGGCGGTGGGCCTGATACTCCAGCTTCTCGCCGCGCTGAAGCGTGGGCAGCGTACACACCGCGGTTTCGCGCTCCGCCTGCATGTCGATCATCAAGATCGAGACACGATGCGGATCTTCGTGGAACGTGTCGGTGACGATCCACTTGCCCGCCTTGTCGAAGGTGGGGTGGCCGCCGCCGAGGATCTTGTCGCTCAGGCTCTTGGCCTCGGTGCCGTCGTAACGGAACTGGCACAGCCGGGGAGTCTTGCCGTCGAGACGCAAGACGCGGATGAGATGAACGCCGTCGGGATGCCAGTTGGGGTGGCCCCCCTTCGCGCCCCAGATGGGCACACCGGGGGCATAGCGAATGTCGCTGCCGTCGGGCTTGAACGAGAAGACCATGGTGTTGACGTCCCCCGCGCCGCTGGGCAGCAGACAGCGGAGCACTTGCATGATGCGTGTGCCCTGGCGGTTGAACTTGGAATGCCAGAAGTAGTAGGTGCCGCCCTTCTCCGGGGCGGGCTCGGGCACCTTGGCCGCCACGTCCGCCAGGCTGACGAGCAGATTCGTCTTTCCGCTGTTCAGATCGGTGCGCCAGAGCCCTTCGGTCTTCGAGGCCCCCACGGGCAGCTTCTTCGGGTCGTCCGGATCTTTGGGGGGCACGCCATAGCCGCGCTGCGTGACGTCGAGCAGTTCGAGCGGGAAGCCGACGACGGCCGATTCGTCGGGGGCAATGTGATACATCGGCCCGTCGAAGTGGGTGGTCGTGCCCTTGTCGAGGTCGAGGCGGACACACACGGCCTTGCCGTCGAAGACGTCGTTGGTGTAGAGATGGCGGTCGGTGGCGCCCCACTGGGCGTTGCTGCCCGTCTGGAAGCCCCAGCATTTCGTGGTGTAGACGGTCTGAATGGTGCGGTCTTGCAGGTCGATGAGGCAGACGTCGGCCCGGTCGCCGATGACCGGGATGCGGTCTTGATAGGGGATGCGCGTGGCCGCCAGGTAGCGGCCCGACGGGCTGAACGGGCACACGTCGTAGTAACTGTGCACGTAGTAGCCGTCTTCGGGCGTGACCTGAAGGACGGGCACCTTGGCCTCGATCTTCTCGAACTTGACTGGCTTCTTCTTGCCAGGTTCGAAGGAGAGGCCGGGACGACCCCAGGCGGCCGCGGCCAGCGCGCTGCCGGCAGCCAGAAACTCGCGTCGATTCATGGTGTTCTCCTCGATTCCCCCTCGAGCAATGAGCATTTTGCCGCAAGTAGATTGCTGCGGCAAGCGCGCAAAAAGAAACCGCCGGGAGGAGGACCGGCGGTTTCAGGGCTGCGGAGCGAGTTCCGCACGAGCCCATGAGGAGGAAGAAGCATCAATAGTGCGGCCCGAGCAGGATGAGCATGCGGATCTGGGCCTTGTTGTAGCCGGCGACGGCTTTCAGATAGTTGGCTTCGGCCAGGGCGACGGAGCGCAGGGCCAGCATGACCTCGCTGGCGGAACTGCCCTTCACGTCTTCGTTGTAGCGGCGCTTGCTGAGCTGGTAGGCGCGATTGGCGTTGTGCTTCTGTTCGGCGCCGAGTTTGATCTGGTCGCGGCCGCTGATGATGGAATGCCGCGACGCCTGCACGCCGGCGGCCAGCTTGCCGCGCAGGTCCTGGTAGGCCAGGTGCGCCTGCTGCATCTTGGCCTCGGCGACACGGCGGCGTTCCTTCAGGGTCACGAACTCGGTCAGGTTCCAGCGTGCTTGCAAGCCCAGGTCCCAGCGATTGTCCCAGGTGAGCTGATCGCCCGCGCCGGCGCCGAAGCCGCCTTCGGCCATGCGCAGGCCGACGACCGGCATCCAGCGCAGCGGGCCGCGCGACCGTTCCTGGCTTTCCTGGATCAGTTGCAAGAGCCCTTCCAGTTCTTGCACGCCGGGCCCCGAGGTCAAGGCCTGATCGATGAGCTGGCAGGTGGGGGCGCTGGCGTCCACCAGGTCGATGGGCACCAGATGCGAATCGACCGGAATCATCTCGGTGCAGGGATCGATGCCGAGCAGGTAGGCCAGCTTGGCCGACGCAGCGTTGGCTTGTTCGCGCAGCTCGAGCATGAGCTGCTTCTGAGCGCCGCGGGCGGCCAGGATGCGATCGACCTCGATCTTGCCCGCATCGTCAACCGAGGCGAACTTGCGAGCGCGATCGAGCAGCCCGGCCAGCTCGCCGTCTTGCCGTCGCGCGATGATCTCGCCGTTGCGCGCCGTCAGCAAGTCGATGTAGGTGCTGGCGGCTTCCAGCACGGTTTCGCTGGTGACCTTGCTCAACTCGCCGCGCTGTTGCCAGACCGTGCGGCGGGCGTTGATCTGCTGGAACGCGTAGTCGCGCACGTCGAACTGCGAATTGACCTCGACGCCGGCGAACATGGCCCCTGTGCTGGAACGGATGAGCGTGCCGGGGAAGTCCTGGATGCCCCCTTCATGGCGATACCAGGCCGTGCCCATGTAGATGTCGGGCACCCATTTCGATTCGGCCACCGCCTTCTCGGCGCAGGCTTCACGCACGCGCTCCCAGGCCTGGGCCACCTTCGAATTCTGATCT
>JBFWSD010000238.1:0-8039 GCA_050248575.1 Gemmataceae bacterium | reverse complement strand
GGCCGAAAATCGACGAGCTCCAAGAAGCTCATGGCCACCCGGCCGCTTGCGCCCAGCGAGAGCTGCAGATCGATCTTCAGTTTGCCCATCACCTCTTCGAAGTTGTCGCGATCGAGGAGGATGGGCTTGCGGCCCGCGAGTGCTTCGCAGACGCCGCGGCTGGCCCGCCCGGTGAAATCGCCCAGGACCAGGATGCGAAACGGCGTCTCGTCGGAGACGCCCGCGACCCCCTTGTCCGGGCCGATGCCGATGCGAATGCTGCCGAACGAGAATGGAGTGGCCATCTGCATACCTCCGCGACGTGGTTCCCTGCTATTCTAGATTAGCGAGGTAGGCCAGGGACACCCACACGGAAGTGATGACCCGCCCGTTGGCATCGACGAAGACAAAGATGGCCCCCTGCGGGCCGACCCACTTCCAGCGCTGGGCCTGGCCCTGGACCATCATGAAGAGGTCGCAATCGTGATGCAAAAAGATGCTGCTATAGTTGCCCGGGGGTGCGCCGATGAGCCTCTCCACTTCGATGCGGGACATTCCGGGCTTGATGGCCCGCTGGACTTCCTCGGTCACGCTGACAAAGAAACACTGGCAGAAGACCAAGCCCAGGCCGATCAACACCGTGCCCAGCACGCGCCGGTCGCGTGCGCGCACTGCCCGCAAACGTTCGGTGGTTTCGAGTGACTCATCCATCAACTTCATTCTAGTTCGAGGTGACGGGCAAAGGCGACATGCTGATCGATCATGAACTCTACGCACTGGGCTGGCTGAGCTTCGCCGTCTTCCACTCGATCCTGGCCAGATCATGGGCCACGGCCCGCCTGGAAGCCTGGTTCGGCCACGCCCAGCGACTCGTCTACAACCTGATCGCCTTCGTTCATCTTGGTGTTGTGCTGGCGCTGGGGTTCTGGCTGCTCGACAAGTCTTTCTACGCGTGGCCCGGCTGGCTGCATCTCTTGCTCGGGGCCATTGCCCTGGCGGGAGTGGGCATCATTGCATCTTCGGTCCGTGCACACGATGCCGCCACTTTCTTCGGCATCCGCCAGCTGATGCAGCAGGGCAGCGAGTTGCCCGCCAGGCTTCAGACCGATGGCATGTACGCCTGGGTGCGACACCCCATCTACTTCGGCACGCTCTTGCTCTTCTGGGGGCTGGCCCAGATGCCGCTCGGCGTGGCCACCGCTTGCTGGGGCACTCTCTATCTGGTGATTGGCTCCCTCTTCGAGGAACGCGACCTGGTCGCCAGGTACGGCGACAGCTACCGCGACTATCAGCGGCGCGTGCCGATGCTGATCCCCATGGGGGGAATGCAGAAGTCGGAATGTAAATGAAAAATGCAGAAGCGATGCGGCTGCAGCGCTTCTGCATTCTCTCTTCTGCCTTCTGACGTTACTTCATCTCGGCGAGGGCCAGGTACAACCGGCCCAGGTGATGCCAGGCGCTGGTCTCGGGGATCTCGGCGACGGCCTTGTTCAACCAGGTGCGGGCGTCCTTCGGCCGATCGAGGAAGAGGGCCGACATGCCGCGATTGAACAGCACCGGGGCGCTATCGGGCATCCGGCACCAAAGATCGTGAGCTTCGCGGGCGCGGCCCTGATGCCAGGCGAGGGCAGCCCGCTCGTTTTCCCAGGCGTCGCGCCATTCGGCGGGCACCTCGTCAGCATGGCGGTCGACCAGTTCCTGGGCGTCATCGAAATAGCGGGCCAGTCGCAACGTGCCCACAGCCAGCAACGTTTCCGGGAACGGATGGTCGCCGCCGGCCCAGCCGGGCAGCGACGAGGCCGCCACCGGCCTGCCGCCGGCGGGCTGCAAGAGCGACGGGCTACGCGCCTGCAAGAGACGATGCAGATCGCGCACCAGCTGCGGATAGTTGCCCGCCGCCAGCGCGACCGCGAAGGCAGGCTCCTGCCCGGCAACCAGGGTGGGCCAGTCGGGGGGCGTGCTCCCCGCGGTGGCTCCCTTGCGGAAGAAGTCGAGGGCGGCCCGCGCTTCGTCCCAGGCCAGCCTGGGTTCCACGGGCTGCACGGGCACCGCTTCGAAGGGAATGACATCGCCTTCCACGGCGGTCAGCCCCTGGGCGCTCGCTTCATGCTGCCTTTCCAGGTAGCGCGACAGCAGTTCAGAAAGATTGGGAGCGGTGTTGGAATTCTGGCTCATGGCTCGGTCTCTTCTCGTTAAGGCTTCTTGCGTAAGCTGGGGACCAGCCTTGACTTCCTGCGATCAGCATCATCTGCCCGGTGTCCCCGTCAACCAGAGAACGAAGTGTCCCAAAGAACTTGCGCCGATGTGGGGCCGCCTCCTCAGGGCGTGTTCGTCATAATCCGACCTACCAGCCGCCCCGACGGGAAGTTGGCTAGCAGGTAGGTGTTACGACCATCCCGCACCTCGATCCGGGCCGATTCCCGCGCCCCGCAAGGCGACCCGCTCCCGGTGATGGGCTGGAGCCCGATCGTATGTTCCCCCGCGGGCAATTCGATGCGCCGCACTTCGATCTTCGCGGGCAACAGCCCCCAGCAACGCGTATCGGCCGACTCGGCGGCTTCCCAGATCACACCGCCAATATCGAAGAGCAGGCTGGCTGCCCCCTCGGCCCCGACCACGTCCTTCACACCATACACCACCGACTTCTTGATGACGCGGCGGGCAATGGCCCGGCCCAGCGTGTAGTCGTGTAACGCTTCCGCTTGCTGCGTCGCCAGCTTGCCGATGTCGGCAATGGTGGCCGTCTCGCCCCACACCGCGCCGTCGACCGTGATGTTGACCGTGTCGACCTCGTTGGGCGGCATCACCACGCAGGGCACCTTGATCGGCGCCACCGTGGGGGGCAGCGTGTGCTTGCCCGTCGCGCTCAGCACGCGATCGGCCACCAGCAGGGCGACCGTCGTCGGGATCTCGACCTTCTCTTCCTTGTAGGGGCCGCGACCCACCAGCGTGAAGATATGGACCACACCGTTGCCCGGCGCGGAATGCCGCCCCACGCTGACGCGCTCCAGGTCCTGGGCCGCGAACTCGTAGTCCGGTTCCCAGTCGAAGACTTGCTGGAAGGCACGCACGGCGTCGTCGTAGTGGACGTGCGTCGCCTCGCGCTCGATGCCGAAGAGATAGGCGCCAAGCGCGATCCGCTGATAGTTTGCGCGCGGGTTCTTGCCGTCGGCCTCGGGCTCGGACTGGATGATCTGCTCCTGCTTGTCGGCCACTTGCAGGGCGTAGGCGCGGGCGTCCTGCCCGTCGCCGAGCAGGCTGGTCAGCGTCAGGAAGGCACGCAGCAGGATCTTCTCGTAATCCTCGCCCGCGTAGGGCAGCCGCTGATCGTCGGTGACCATGGCCAGGGCGCCATCGACGACGTGAACGCCTTCCAGCGCGTCGAAGCGATCGCGAACGCCGCGGAGTTCTTGTTCGGCCTGGGCGATCTTGCCCTCGCAGAGCAGGACCAGGGCACGATCGAGGGCCAGCACGTCGGCATCGCGGCTCCACTTGCGCGTGTACTTCTCGATGCGCTCGTGGGCCATGCCCATGTCGCCGGCATAGTAATCGGAACGGATCTCGTAGAGGCGGTCGAGGTGCGTGAAGCAGCCCGCGGCCAGCAGGATGATCGCGAAGACGATGAAGGGGCGCATGCTCATCTCCCCATGACGCGACGGTCACTGCGGCAGGCCGGGCTCCCACAGGTACAGGAACGTGGAGCCGTGCCCGAGCACCTTGGGCAGGTCGAGGCGGACCTTGATCTCGCTCGGGATCTTGGGGATGGCGGCGTAGCAGCTGCCGCGATGGCCCTGGCAGCGATCGTAGGCAATGATCCGCGCGTCCTTGATGCAGGCCAGCTGCATGGCACACAGGATGGCGTCTTCGAGATAGCCCACGTCATCGACCAGGCCGAGCTCGTGAGCTTCGGAGCCGGTGTAGACGCGGCCGTCGGCCAGCTTGCGGACGTCGTCTTCGGGCATGTCGCGGCCCCAGGCCACGACCTTGACGAAGTCGTTGTAATAGCGGTCGACCATGCCTTGCAGGATGGCCCGTTCTTCATCGGTCATGGGGCGGGCCGGGTTGCACAGGTCCTTGTTCGGCCCGGACTTGATCGGGTTGCTGACGATGCCCACCTTGTTGAACAGCTCGCTGGCGTTGTAGAGGCTCATGATCACGCCGATCGAGCCCGTCACGGTGGTGGGATGGGCATAGACGTGATCGCAGCCCATGGCCAGGTAATAGGCGCCGGAGGCGGCCACGTCCATCATGCAGGCCACCACGGGCTTGCACGTATGTTTGCGGAAGTTGAGCAGGTCTTGCAGCATGATGTCGCTGGCGGTGACGCCGCCGCCCGGGCTATTCAGGCGGAGCACGACGGCTTTCACGCGCTTGTCGGCGGCCGCCTCGTCCAGCTTTTCGCGGAAGACGGAGACGGGATTCTCGCCGTCGCCGAACAGCCCGTCCTTGGCGGCGTTCATGATGAGGCCGTCGACGTCGATGATGGCCACCTTGTGGCGGCACAGGCGGCAGTGCGGATCGTAGATGGTCGTCTCGCAGACCGGCCCGCAACACTTCATCGGCTTGATCAGGACGCCGTTGAAGCATCCCGGCAAGGCGACCAGACCCACAAGTAGCAGCATCCTTTGCCACATGGCCAGCTTCCCTCACTTACCAAGGGAGCGGAACTATAAGGCGGCCCGGAGTGGGAGTCAAGGCGAAGGAGTCCGTGGCCAGGAAATGACAAGGTGACAAGGTGACAAGGTGACAAGAAGTGACCAGTGACAAGTGACAAGTGACAAGTGACAAGTGACAAGTGACAGAATCCAAAATCACCGAAAAGCAGACCGCAACATCAACACCGACGTGTACAGCACCACGGCCACGACCAGCCAGTGCAGGGCCGTCAGCGACATTTCACGCACCAGGTAGGCGGCGATCAGCAGGGCCGGGATGGCCGCCAGCGTGAGGGCCAGGGCCGCACTCTTCTGGTAGCTGCCCGCGCGGAGGAAGCGGACGCTGCCCACCGGCATCAGGGCCGCGCACGAACCCATCATGATCGGGAACGCCGCGCGCGGGTTCATGCCCAGCAAGCTCACCAGCAAGAGGCACGGTGCATAGAGCCCGATCCCCAGGGTCATCAGGGCGCCCAGGACAAAGTTGCCCGCGAGGGCCAGCGCCAAGAGCGGCCCGGCCAGGGCCAGGCTGTCACCGCCGCTCGGGCCAACCTCCGCCTGCCGGACGGTCATGATCACCGCGGCCAGCAACAGCGCCGTGCCCATGCCGATCTGGATATTGCGGCGCGGCCAGCGGGCCACCACGCCCGCCCCCAGCCACGCGCCCAGCACGGCCGCCGCGATCATCAGCACCAGCGTCCACTCGTCGACCTCGACGATGGAAATGTAGATGAACGCCTGGAAGATGGTGGGCAGCGCATAGCCGACGTTGAGCGTGCCCGGGATGTGCTCGTCGGGGACGGTGCCGCGCAGCTTGAAGGCGGCCGTGGTCGGGGCGAAGTTGCCCAGGCCAAGGGTGTCGAGGAAGCCAAACACGAAGCCGACGATGGTGTGATAGAGCGTGTGGTTGCTTGGCGGGGCCGTCTCACCTGTTCGCCGCGCGCATGCGATCCACACGGCCAGGAACCAGGTCGTCAGCACTGCCAGGAGCACGAACAGCCCGGCTTTCATGCGATCACCTCAGCGCGTGGGGCAGGTTTCCAACCTGCCGAGCGACAGAATCCCGGACCTGCTTGGTTTCAACGGACGTGGCAGGTTGAAAACCTGCCCCACATGTCACGCTCTTCACTTCAACTTCCGCACCGTGTCGGCAAACGCGCGGGCCGGATCCGACAGATGGGCCCCCTTGCGGCTGACCAGCGCCACCGACACACTCTCCTTCACATTGCCGAATGGGCGAACGCACACGCCGGGCGTGTCCGGCTCGTTCACGCCGATATGGACCGCCGCGATGCCGATGCCGCCCGCCACGTACTTGCGGATGATGTCCAACAGCGGCGTCTCCATGATGATGTTGACCTTGTCGCGCAGCTCGTGGCGTTCGAGGAGTTGATCGAGGGTAGACCGCGCGTAGGCCCCTTCGGGCGTGATGATCAAGGGCTGCCCGACCAGGTCTTCGGGCTTGATGCGTTTGAGTTTCGCGAGCGGATGTTTCTCGGGCACCAGCAAGACAAAGCGCAGATCGAAGATGCGCTCGTAGTTGAGCCGCAAGTGCCGCGGGCGGTCGCGGTCGAAGAACATGATGCCCAGGTCGGCCTGCCCGTGCTCGACCAGCCGCTGCACTTCTTCGAACCAGATGCACACCTGCAGCTTGAGCTGCACGTGGCCGTGCGCGGCCGTGAAAGCGCGGATCGGCTCGAGCAGGTACGACGACGTGAGATACGGGATGGCCGCCACGTTGAGCGGGCTGGTGAGCTGCGCCTTGCGGGCCACGAACAGCGCCTCGAGCGAATCGAGCCCGCTCACGTGGGGATGAACCAGCTCGAGCAGCACGCGCCCTTCGGGAGTGAGTTCGACGTTGCGGCCCTGCCGGCGCAGCAGCGTGGTCTGCAGTCGTCGTTCGAGGGCGCGAACCTGTTGCCACACCGTGGGGGCCGTCAGCCCGAGCGCACGCGCCGCCGTCGTGAAATTCCGCTCCGTCGCCGCCAGGCAAAAACTCCTGAGCTGGGGCAGCTGGATCTCCTTGTAGCGGTCTTGTGCCATGGCAGGGATTATACTCGAGCGGCAGCCAGCGAGCGTGCGCCCTCGCGCAGCGCTCGTGCAACGTCGGTAAAGTTGCGGCTTCGCCGCGCTAGGAAAATCCGCGCACGCAGTGCGCGGGCCAAAACGATCCTTGAACCTGCCCGCCAAAACCGCGACAGTAACAGTGGATTCGCCGCCCGACCTCAACACCTGGACGACGCCATGGCACACCTGCTCGATTCCGTCACCTTCTACGCTTCTTTCGACGAGGCCGTGCGCGGCGATTTCGGCAAGGGGGGGCTCGAACCGACGACGCGTTCCGGGCCGCTCGCCGACCCCGCGAAATGGGCCTTCACGCCGGGCGTCGACGACAAGGTGTACTGGATCTCGAAGGATCGCGGCAAGCACAAGGGCTGCCTGCGCGCCGTCGACGTGCTGCCCGGCGAATCGGGCCGCTTCTTCTTCCCCGCCAAGGGCAACATCGCCTTCAACCCCAAGGGCTGGGCCGGCACCCTCTCCTTCTGGATGAGCATCAATCCCGATACCATGCTCCGCACTCCCTTCTGCGATCCCATCCAGATCACTCAGCAAGGGGCCACCAACGGCGGCATCTGGATTGACTTCAACGACGACAAGCCGCGCTCGCTGCGCATGGGCGTCTTCCCGGCCGCCGATCCGCCCATCAAGGAAACCGATGCCGACGCCCCGCTCGTCTGGGTCAAGAAGCCGGGCTGCAAGGCCGGCGACTGGCACCACCTGGTCATCACCTGGGAGAACTTCGACACCGGCAAGCCCAACGCCCTGGCCAAGCTCTACATCGACGGCAAGTGCCAGGGCACCATCCGCGACCGCGCCATCGCCATGAAGTGGGACCTGGACAAGGCCGGGATCTACGTGGCGGTGAACTACATCGGCCTGCTTGACGAGCTGGCCCTCTTCGACCGGGCCCTCAGCGAGGAAGAAATCGACCTGCTCGCCGACAAGGCGGATTTCCTCACGGGGCTGGGGAAGAAGTGAGTCCCAGAACTGCCCTTCTATTTCTCTTCGGCCCGCCTACCTTGTCCGAAGGGGGCGGCGCAGGCAGCCGGTTTCGGCCCGCCGAAGTGGTCGAATACGGGAATGCCGCAGAACGTCCAGCAGTAAACCGCGCAGCTACCTGCCCAGCAAGCCTACCCCGTCAGGCGCCCTGGTGTTTTCCTGGTCCTGTGTGATTCCTTTGCCGCCCGGGATGCCCCCGGGGCGGCAGTTCTTGGTGATAGGAGAATCGCATGTTCCGTTACGCAAGTCTGGCTCTGTTTGGTCTCGTGCTTGCCCTGCCGCTGCAGGCGGGCAAGTTCAACAAGGTGCTGAGCGTCGGCGATCAGGCGCCCGAGTGGGCTGGCC